>JAUMXZ010000134.1 GCA_030528905.1 Clostridia bacterium
GGATCTTATTTATGCTATGATAGATGTGTGTAAAAAAAGACAGGTTCCTAAAAGACGCGACTATTGCGTTGGGCCTGTTCATAGAGCTATACATTCTATTGCTGTTGCCATTGAAGATCACGCAAAATTTATAGGTGTAGATTCCCGTTTTGTCGCCACCAAGCTTATTGAAGGCGATGAACCTATGACACAGACATTAAAACTCTCTAAAAACGAAGAACAGCTTATCGGTCATATTGTATATGAAATGGAACAGGAAGTCCAAATGGACAGAGAAGCCGCTCTTGCTGATATGCGATATAATTTTATAGAAGAAATTTGTTCTGATACAGTACATAAAAAAGGAAAGTCAAAAGAATATCTGCGAAGCATAAAAATTGATAAAATCCTTACCCATCGCTTTTTTTCTATACCTATTTTTATCTTAGCTATGTTTCTTATCTTTTATCTGTCCTTTAATGTCGTTGATAGTTTTTTAAATGATCTTTTAACCTTGGGAATTGACTCTTTTTCCAATATCGTAGATAATGCTCTTACAAATTACGGAATTAACGAGGTTGTTCACTCTTTGATTATCGACGGCATTTTCCAGGGAGTTGGCGGGGTTTTATCTCTTTTGCCAAGTATTGTTGCTCTGTTTTTCTTCCTGTCTATTCTTGAAGACAGCGGCTATATGGCGCGTATTGCATTTGTTTTGGACAAGCCTATGAAAAAAATAGGCCTTTCCGGAAAAAGTCTTGTTAGCCTTGTAATAGGCTTTGGCTGTTCTGTGCCTGCTATAATGTCCGCCAGAACGCTTGCCTCCAAACGAGATCAAAAAATGACCATTTTTCTTGTCCCATTTATAAGCTGCAGTGCTAAAATACCAATTTATGCTATGTTTTCACAGGCATTTTTCCCCGGATATGAATCTATTGCTATGATAATTATTTATGTCTTTGGCATACTTATGGGTACAATGAGCGGCTTTTTATTAAATGGTACTGTCTTTAAAGGTCAAGGAACCTCTTTTCTTATGGAACTGCCCAATTATAGACTTCCGTCTGCTAAAAGTGTTCTTTTGATGATCTGGGATAAGACTAAAGACTTCCTTGTCAGAGCCTTTACCGTAATATTTGTCGCTTCTATAATAATATGGTTCTTGCAAAGCTTTGATAGCAGACTAAATTATATCAGCGATAGCTCTGATAGTATACTGGCTTATATCGGAAAAATGATTGCTCCTATTTTCCAACCTCTTGGGTTCTCAGGCTGGGAAACTTCTACTGCTTTAATAACAGGTCTTACTGCTAAAGAATCTGTTATCAGCACATTAGCTATCCTACTAAACGCTGATGCCACTTCGTTAGCTGAACAGCTTACAACGTTCTTTACTCCTCTGTCCAGTATATCTTTTCTCGTTTTTGTCCTGCTTTATGTTCCTTGTATCGCTGCTATTAAAGTTACCTTCAACGAGCTTAAAAGTAAAAAACTTGCGACATTTATGATTTTTTATCAGCTTATATTCGCGTGGGTAATATCATTTATTGTCTATAACATAGGTCGTTTGTTTATAATATAAAAATAAGATCGGAAAGCCTGAAAGCTCTCCGATCTTATTATTTTTTTATCCGTTTAGCAATAACGCATCGCCTGTATTTATATATCCCTGTTCTAAAATAAATTGTGATTTCTCGTGCTCACCAATAATACTGTAAACTCTTGATAACCCGTAATACGCTGCTGATAA
>JAUMXZ010000135.1 GCA_030528905.1 Clostridia bacterium
CTGCCGGTGTACTCGCACCGAAGTCCAAGGCTGACCTTGCGTTTATTATGCACTCGCTTTCTTGGCTTGCCGCTAATGGTACTGCTGCCATTGTTTGTTTCCCCGGAATTATGTATCGAGGCGGTGCAGAACAAAAAATCCGTAAATACCTTATTGATAATAACTATGTTGATTGTGTTATTCAGTTGCCAAGTAACCTTTTCTTTGGTACATCCATAGCAACTTGTATTATGGTTCTGAAGAAAGGTAAAGTTGATAACAAAACCTTGTTTATTGATGCTACAAATGAATGTATTAAAGTAACAAACAACAATAAACTTACCGAAGAAAATATTGCAAAAATCGTTGATGTTTATGCAAACAGAACTGAAGAAGAGAACTTTTCTCATTTAGCAACATATGAAGAAGTTTCAGAAAATGATTATAACCTATCTGTTTCAACATATGTAGAACCGGTAGATACAAGAGAAAAAATTGATATTGTAAAGTTAAATGCAGAAATTGAACAGATTGTTGCTCGTGAACAAGTTCTTCGTGAAGAAATCGCAAAAATTATTGCAGAAATTGAGGTGCAGTAATGAGCAGATTAGATGAACTTATAAAAGAGTTATGTCCTAATGGCGTTGAATACAAATCTTTATCCGAATGTTGTGAAGTGCTTGATAACAAAAGGAAGCCTGTAACTAAGGCTGCAAGAGAGGCTGGCAAATACCCGTATTATGGCGCTAACGGAATACAAGACTATGTTTCAGATTATATCTTTGATGGAACTTTTATCCTTGTTGGCGAAGATGGTAGCGTTGTCACAGAAAACGGAAACCCTGTCGTTAATTGGGCTGAAGGAAAAATATGGGTAAATAACCACGCACACATCATATCTGAAACAGAGGGTGTTCTTCTCCGTTATTTATATCATTTTTTGCAAACGATAAATGTTAAGCCTTTAATACACGGAAATATTCCCAAGCTGACTGGCGGTGACTTTAGGGCATTACAAATTCCTGTACCGCCACTTGAGGTACAGGATGAAATTGTCAAGATACTTGACAATTTCACGGAGCTTACAGCGGAGCTTACAGCTCGTAAACAACAGTATGAATATTATAGGGATAATTTACTAACCTTTAAGAAAAATGATATTGAAACATTAACTATTGGGCAGTTGGCAACTCTTGTTACAAAACAAACAGGATTTGACTATTCATCATCAATTAAACCATCGTTAAAGATAGAAAAAAGTGATAACACAATACCATATCTTCAGACTAAAAATTTTAGTGGGATTCAGTTTGATTATAATACCGATTACTATGTGCCAATGGAAATTGTAGAAAAGTTTCCTAAAATAACCCTCGATGAAAAATGTGTTCTCTTTTCAATCGTTGGTGCAAGTATTGGCAATATTGGTCTTTTCCCCGGAACAACAAAATGTTTTTTGGGTGGAGCTATTTGTGTTGTTAAATTTAAGGAAAATGTAAACATTGATTATGTATATCATTATATGTCATCGTATCACGGGCAAAAAATGATTGCACATAAAACCAAGGGTGCCGGTCAAGCAACTGTGACAGTTGATGACATAAGAAATATGCAGATACCACTTCCTTCATCTGAAGTGCAAGAAAAATTAGTTAAAGTTTTGGACAACTTTGACGCTATCTGTTCTGACTTGAAAATAGGTCTTCCGGCAGAGATTGAGGCACGAAAAAAACAATATGAATTTTATC
>JAUMXZ010000136.1 GCA_030528905.1 Clostridia bacterium
GAGGTCCGCATCCGGCTCATAATATACTTCAGCATTTGATGCTTTTCCCTTATATGAAATATCGTAACTTCCTGCTGAACAATCTGTATATGTTACCAACATTCCCTGCAAAGTATTATCAACGGAATTTTTATAATTTCCTGACCCTATATCAGAATACTGAGTTTTTGCACTACCGGAAGGTGTGGCAGTTGCACCATTTTTCCCCGTGACCTTTACATCTGATACATTTTCCCCCTGAACAAAGACAATCAGTTTGCTGAGTGTAATGTCAAAGTCAATAGTTTTATCAGAAATGTGCGAAGCCGGCAATATGTCTCTTGCAAATATTTTGTTGCACATCATTGTAAGTACTGACAGAACATTCTTACTGTCTGATGCGTTTTGGGCAAAATAATATTCAGAGTTTATATTGGGCATATCCTTTCCAGAACCGATACGAAGATACAAGATATTTAAATCAGGTCCAACGCTTTTATTAAATCTTTCTTCAAGTTTTTTCTTGGAGACACTTGCCGAAAGTTCTTTTCCGCCTTCATAGAAAACAGTTCCATCCGTTAAAACTATAAGATAATTCTCTGTCGCCTGAGATGATGACAAGCCCTTTATTGCTGCATCGATAGCCTCTATAGGAGTGTCATCAGCATTCTTTGTATAAATGTTTCGTATTTGCGATGATTGTGATGGATCAGAAATAACAAAAGGAGAATCCATTGTGTATTTATTTCCATTTATTTCTATAGGGTTCATAGGGTGAATGGAAAGGGAATCTCCCTTATTCATCATAGAAGCAAAAACCTCCATTGCATATGTTGCTCTGCACCACGCCTTTTCACCTTTATAATACATTGTCCCGGAATTATCAAAAACAATCGCAATATTTCTTTTAATTTCGGCTTTTCCGGCAGAAACAGGCAGGGTGCATACAAACAGGTTGCAAATCAGCAACGCGAATACCAGAATCTGCTTTAATAACTTTTTCACATAACCACTCCTTTGTGCATCTTTTCTTGTTAGTTTTCGTCAGGTAAACACATATCACATGGACTGTAAGTTCCACTGTCAAATTCTTCTTTAGTAAGCTTTTTGATATTAGTTTTATTTTTTACGAATATACATTCTTTTTTATGATAACACGCTCCCGTAGAAGTAATGTACAGGTTATCTTCATACACATTTCTATTTCGTATTATCAGATATGCAGTTAATGATCCAATAATCAGACACAATGTAACTACTGACGCAATAAACACTTTGCGATGGACCGCAAGCGTGTTCTTTATTTTTCTGAAACCACTCTGCTTTAACAGATAATGCGAAAACTCATTTGCCTCGTACTCATCTTTTACATCATTACCAATGATAGGTACAGTAGAAAAATGTTCACATACTATGTGTCCTATTTCATGAGAAAGCACCAGTAGTTTTTCCTCATCGTTCAAATCTTCGTTTACAAAAATCAATCGATACTCTGCACTTACATATGTAAATCCTCTTGACTTGAGAGCATTTTCGCCAAGGTCCAGATTTTGTATAACAGTTTCAACATCCTTTTCGTTAAAGATACTGTTAAACTCTATAACCGTGTAACCCATATTGATAGCAGTATTTTTTAAAGCAGAGTAATTAATGGCTGTCAGTTTGTATTTTTTTATAAAGGTTTTTGTCAATTTCTTAATGTTATTATTCATCCCTTAATTTTTCCTTTTAATATTTTTTATTGC
>JAUMXZ010000068.1 GCA_030528905.1 Clostridia bacterium
AAGAGATTTTCTGAGAGATAGAGCAGAAAAAGTAAAACCGCTTACACAGATCGCCAAACACTCAGGGCTGTTAAATGATAGTAGTGCGATGTTAGATCCTCTAAGACTTACTTTAAACACAGAGATGATAGGGATAAGCGGATTTGAACTTGCAAAAATGATGAGAAAGTTTAAAATAGAGCCTGAGACGGAAGATGCCTATAATGTTATTTTAATTTTTGGGGTCTGTAACAGTGATGAAGATTTTAAAAGAGTGTGCGAGTTTTTGCAGGAAGTGAAAAGTCTTGTAAAAGAAGCAAAGAAAAAACCCGAATCACAGAATCTTAGCTGTAATTTTAAAGCGGAAAGAAAGCTATCATTAAGACAGGCGTTATTGTCAGATTTTGAAGAGGTTTGTGTTAGTGATGCTTTAAATAAAACAGCATACGATTCAGTATGTAAATATCCGCCGGGTATACCATTTCTGCTGCCGGGCGAGTTGATAACAGATAAGACAATAAAAATGTGCAAGGAGAATCTGATAGAAACAATTAAGGTAGTTGTATGAGCTTGGGCTTTAAAAGATATTTTTGCATAAATTATGCACCAAAAAATTGATTATTATGACATAGTAATATGTGCATAATTTTCTTGACAACCTCGCAAAAAAAAATATATAATACTATGGTGGGTTTATTCTTGATTTTTATTTTTGCTTTTAATTTTTGTAAGTTTTAAACTATTATTGTTGGAATATTTGTGCATCTTAACAATAGATGCCTTGGATTATTATTTAATAAGGAGGGTGATATAAATCGTGGAAATATGGATGATCATTGTAATCGTCGTTTGCGTTATCGGAATATTCGTTTCTTTTTTTATCGGTATGAATGCAAGAAAAAGTTTCTTTGAAAAACATATCGGTTCTGCTGAAGAAGAAGCTATCAAAATTGTCCAGCAAGCTCAAAATAAAGCGGATGATATTATTAAACAGGCTAATGCTGATAAAAAAGAGATAATTCTCGAGGGCAAAGAAGAAATACATAGACAGCGTCAGAAAAATGATAAAGAATTAAGCGATAGACAAAAAGATATAAGAAGACAAGAAAATAGACTACAGCAAAAAGAAGAAACTATAGATAAAAAAATTGCGAATCTGGAGAAAAGAGAGGAAAACTTTATCCAGAAAAATCAGCAGTTGGATGAACAATTCAAAGAAACTGAAAAAATTAAAGAAGAACAACTGAAAAAATTACAGGAAATTTCAGGGCTGACTTTAGAACAGGCTAAAGAATATCTATTGACAAGATTAGATGAAGAGCTTGTTTATGAAAAATCAGTCAGAATTATCGAAGCAGAACAAAAAATTAAAGAAGAAGCAGATGCTAAGGCTCAGAAAATATTAGTCTTGGCAATGCAAAAATGCGCAGCAGAACAGGTGTGCGAAGCTACAATCTCCGTAGTGCAACTGCCTAATGATGAAATGAAAGGCAGAATTATAGGACGAGAGGGTAGAAATATAAGAGCAATAGAATCAAATACAGGGGTAGATCTGATTATAGATGATACTCCGGAAACAATAACTCTTTCTTGTTTTGACCCGGTGCGTCGCGAAATAGCCAGAATCGCTATGGAGCGTTTGATTGCTGACGGCCGTATACATCCTGCGAAAATTGAGGAAATGGTAGAAAAAGCCCGTAACGATGTGGAATTGAATATGAAAAAAGAGGGCGAACGCGCTGTTTTACAGGTCGGTGTCGCCGGTATGCACCCGGAACTTATCAAGATTTTGGGTAGATTGATGTTCAGAACAAGCTATGGACAAAATGTGCTTAACCACTCAGTTGAAGTCGCTCATCTGAGCGGAGCTATAGCAGCAGAATTAGGCGTGAGCGTGAAACTTGCTAAAAGAGCAGGCCTTTTGCACGATATCGGAAAGGCTCTTGATTATGAAGTAGATGGCTCACATATAGATATAGGAGTAGAACTTGCTAAAAAATATAAAGAAAATAATGTGGTGGTCCACGCAATACATTCACACCACGGCGATGTCGAAGCAGAATCTGTAATCGACTATATAGTCCAGTCAGCAGATGCTATATCTGCGGCAAGACCAGGAGCAAGAAAAGAAAATCTTGAAAACTATATAAAAAGACTTAAAGATTTGGAAGAACTGGCTTCATCATTTGAAGGCGTCGAAAGAAGCTTTGCTATACAGGCCGGTCGCGAAATAAGAGTTATGGTCAGACCGGATGCGGTAAAAGATGAAAAAATGATACCTTTAGCAAGAGAAATATGTAAGAAAATTGAATCAGATCTGGAATATCCGGGTCAGGTTAAAGTCAATATCATTCGCGAAAACCGTGCAATAGAATATGCACGCTAATACTGAAATTGTAAGCGAAACTTTTGTAATTCGGAGGAGTATCTTTGAATATATTAGCTATAGGTGATGTCGTGGGAGAAGGCGGCTGTGAGTTTCTAAGGAGTAAGTTACCGTCTTTAAAAAAAGATTATTCTATAGATTTGGTTATTGCCAACGGAGAAAATTCAGCCAAGAAAAACGGCATAAGCCGCGAATCTATGAATCATATCTTTAACAGCGGCGTCGATGTAATAACTACAGGTAATCACTGCTTCCAGAATCATCAGATATATGATTGCTTTGAAAATGAACCGTTTTTATTAAGACCTGCAAATTATCCGCCTGCTGCTGTAGGTAGGGGCTATTGTATTGTCGATATGCTAAAATATAAAGTTTGCGTGATAAACCTTATGGGCGTTGTCTTTATGGAAAACCTGAATTGCCCATTTGTTGCTGCAGATGAAATTATAAAAAAGGTTAAAAACGAAGCTGCTGTGATAATTGTCGATTTGCACGCGGAGGCTACAAGCGAAAAAGCAGCATTGGCTCATTATCTTGACGGAAGAATTTCTGCTCTGTTCGGCACACATACCCATGTCCAGACAGCAGATGAGAAAATCTTACCTAAAAAAACAGGCTTTATAACCGATATTGGTATGACAGGACCTATAGATTCTATACTGGGTGTAAAAAAAGAAAATATTATACGAAAAATGAAAGATAAATTACCTACAATGTTTGTTCACGCTGAGGGGTTATGCCGTATGGATTGTGCGGTTTTTACAATAAACGAAAAAGATGGCTCTTGCCAAGGTATAAAACGTTTGTCAGTTCGTTAGATCTTATGGAGGCTTATATGGAAATATTGAAAGTATCATCAAAATCATCACCGGGAAGCGTTGCAGGAGCTATTGCAGCGAGTGTAAAGGAGTTTGGAAATGTTGAAATCCAATCAGTCGGTGCCGGAGCAACAAATCAAGCTATAAAATCTGTCGCTGTCGCAAGAGGCCTTTTGACTCCGAGCGGACACGATTTAGTCTGTATACCATCTTTTGCCAATGTAGTTATAGACGGAAATCACAGAACAGCAATACGATTGATAGTCGAGCTTATATAAAAGCAACTTTTGTGTGAATAGAACATATAGTTTATGATAATAATAAAAGCAGAATATATCAGTTTTAATTTTCCCAGGGGGAGATAGAATTTGGAATATTTATATGCTTTTATTGTTGGCGGACTTATTTGTGTAATAGGTCAGATATTGATAGATAAAACAAGGCTTACTCCTGCAAGAATATTAGTTTCTTTTGTTATTGCGGGAGTAATTTTGACCGCTTTAGGCCTGTATGAGCCGTTGGTCGAATTTGCCGGAGCGGGAGCAACAGTGCCTTTGACAGGATTTGGCTATCTTTTGGCAGAAGGTACATTAAATGCTGTAAGACAATATGGTGCTATGGGAATTTTAAGCGGCGGCATTACAGCTGTAGCTTGTGGTGTTGCGTCGGTTATTGTGTTTTCCCTGATAGCAGCTTTAATTTCAAAACCCAAAAGAAAAACTTAAATTTATAAAACGGTATTTAAAAAAGTCGGTGACTTACGCTTAAAAGTCATCGGCTTTTTATTTACAGCTGGTTTTCCTTCCGAAATAAAATTTAAAATTATAGCATTTTTGTCATTTAATATTATATGGGTTGCATATACTTTCTTGTATAGATTATCGGGAGGTATTAAAATGAATGAATTTTATCCGGAAGGCAGATTACTGAACAGTAAAAGAAATCAGGAAGCTTTGCGATCAGTAAAGAATATAACCGAAGCTTTTTATGAGGGAAGAATATTAGAAGGCAGAGCAATTATATGCAATAACGAGCATGACTTGATAGTGGATTTAGGCTGTATGAAAGGCATTATTCCAAGAGAAGAAGGCGCATTAGGAATAAGAGAAGGTAAAATTAAGGATATAGCGGTCATATCTCGTGTTAATAAGCCGGTTTGTTTTGTGATAGACGGCTTTATAACAGATAGTAAAGGCGAACAAAGGGCAGTGCTTTCAAGAAGAAAAGCACAAGAAATATGTGTAAATGAATACATAGACAGATTAACAGCAGGAGATGTTATAGATGCAGCTATAACACATCTTGAAAGCTTTGGCGCTTTTGCTGACATTGGCTGCGGCATAGTAGCATTGATGCCGATAGATACTATTTCAATTTCAAGAATAGATCATCCAAGAGAAAGATTTAGTGTCGGAATGAATATAAAAGCAGTGATAAAAAATAAAGATAACGGGAAAATAAGTCTTACGCATAAGGAATTATTAGGCACCTGGCAGGAAAATGCAGATCTGTTTGCGCCGAATGAAACTGTTGCGGGAATAGTTCGTTCTGTAGAGGAATATGGAGCATTTATAGAGCTTACACCGAATTTATCAGGACTTGCAGAATATAAAGACGGAATACGGCCTAAACAGCAGGCAAGCGTCTATATAAAGAGTATAATACCAAACAGAATGAAGATAAAGCTGATAATAGTAGATACATTTGACTACGAATATATGCCGCAGCAGCCGAAATATTTTATAAACAGCGGACATATAGATAAGTTTACATATTCACCTGAAAGCTGTAGTAAAATTGTTGAAAGTGTATTCAAATGATGAGATTTTTTATTGATTGATTACAATAAAAAAAGCAATTAAAATAAAAATAGAAAATAAGTTAAATGAAGAAAAACAAAGAAAACAAGAGATAAAATGAGTATTTTTTGATATAGAAAAAAATTTTGCAAAAATTGTTGACATTGACCTATTAAAGTGTTAATATATTTAACATGCGTTGACATAAACAGTGCTTTATGTCTTTAATGTCTGTATATTTTTATATTAGTGTAAAATAAAGGAGGATATAAAATGTCAACTTTTATGCAAAATCCCAAACAAGTCCAGCGTAAATGGTATGTTATAGATGCCAAAGGTAAACCGTTGGGACGCGTTGCAGCAAAGGCTGCTATGTTAGTAAGGGGTAAACATAAGCCAACATTCACCCCACATGTCGATTGTGGCGACCACGTTATCATCATCAACTGCAAAGATGCTGTTTTAACAGGTAATAAACTTAGAAATAAGTTCCATTATCACCACACCGGATATGTAGGTCATATGAAATCAGTAAGATATGACACTCTTATGAGAGAACATCCTGAAAGAGCTATGTTCTGGGCTGTAAAGGGTATGGTTCCTGATACAACTATCGGACGTAAGGCTATGACAAGAGTTCGTGTATTTGCAGGTGCAGAACATAACCACGAGGCTCAAAAGCCGGAAGTTCTTGATTTTTAGGAAAGGGGAAATTGACTTATGTATGAAAAAGCACCATTCTTTTATGGTACCGGAAGAAGAAAAAGCTCTGTTGCAAGAGTAAGACTTTATAAAGGCACCGGTAAAATTATTATTAACGATAGACAAATAGATGATTATTTCGGCTTGGATACATTAAAGGTTATTGTAAATCAACCTTTAGAGCTAACTGAAACTGTCGGCAAATTCGATGTAATCTGCAGAGTTTCAGGCGGTGGAGTAACCGGCCAGGCAGGTGCAATCCGTCACGGAATTTCCCGCGCATTACTTGAGTATGATAGCGAGAATTTACGCCCAATACTTAAAAAAGCAGGATTCTTAACTCGTGATCCAAGAATGAAAGAGCGTAAGAAATACGGCCTCAAAGGCGCCCGTAGAGCTCCACAATTTAGTAAGAGATAATTCAAACGCAAAAATCAACCCCATAAACACAAGGTTTTCCCTGTATTTATGGGGTTTTTCTTTTTGTCCGTTTCGGTAGATTTTTATCTGTTAGTAACACGATAGAAACAAAATAGTAACACTATTTCTATGTGTCTTGTGCAAGACTTCGATTGTCTTGTGCAAGATAGCGTCTAATCTGCAATTTGGTTTTGCACTGGAATGTTCTTCCGTCTTTCAAAAAAACAGTATAGCCGTCATGGGTATTACCTTTAATAGCCAAAATTCTGTTCTTATTAAATTCAGCTGACTGCTCCCAAGGGCTTGCCCGTGGGAGCAGTCAGATATCGCTAAAATAAATGGAATGTATATTTTTGTTGAGCAAGAAAGCGTTGCAAGAGCAATAAAAAGCACTTCACACCCAACAGAGACAGGGTTGTCGCTTGTTAGCACGATACAAAAACAGCCTATAGAATTAAATATAAGCGGTCGAATTGTAGATAATAGCAATTACAGTGCAACGACAACAAGAGGCAAAATTGAAGAATTACAGGCGACAGGCTCTTTGATAACATACAAGGGTAGAAGCTCTATAGAAAACTTACAAATACAGTCGTTTAATGCAGAATACGATAATAAAACTTGGGGCGGCTTTGTTTTTTCAATGACATTAAGACAAGCTCGGATAGGTCAATCTTCTTATGTCAAGAAAGAAACCACAGTTGAACAACAAAAAGTTGTCGTTAAGAATAACCCACCAGATTTGACAGTTGGAGCAACGGTAATATTTACAGGCGGCAGTGTGTATGTATCTTCTGATGCTCCTGCTCCTGCTGCTAATAGAGGGAGATCAACTTGCAAGATAACCATTATTAGCACAGCAAGTTGGTCTAAGCACAATTACCATTTACTGACTGCTCCCACGGGCAAGCCCTTGGGGTTCTGATTACCAAGTGTAGCT
>JAUMXZ010000069.1 GCA_030528905.1 Clostridia bacterium
TCATTGTTTGACATTGCCAATTTTTTTTAAAAATAAATCATTTATAACGGCATATTAGATGTCAAGTTGGGCAAAAATAGCTCTAAGAGGTGATTTATTTTGAAAGAGAAATATTCAAGACAGGCAAAAGGCAGATCGAAAAAAAGCTTTTTTGTAGCATTAGGAGTCTGTTTGATGGCTGTAGCTACAGCTGCTTTTTTCAGCTACTCTAATGTAGGTGTTGATATAGTTTCGTCAAACACTGAAAGTCTGAAAATTGAGTCTGAAAACAGCGGCGTTACAAAACAAATCGAGGACAATTTAGAAAGTACGATTGAATCTGCTGCTGAAAATAAATCTTTAGCAGATATTTCTAAAGAGAAAACATCCCAGCCGTCAAAAGCAGAGAAAGAGCGGTCTGAGAAAAACCAAGAAGAAAACAATAATGTTGAGTCAACAACAGAAGACCCTGTAAAACAAACGGCAGCACAAGTCAAAGAAGCTATATTTATGTATCCTGTAAGCAGTAATATAATAAAACCATATAGTAATGGTCAACCGGCATATTCTCTTACTATGAATGATTGGAGAGTTCATAATGCCACAGATTTTTCAGCACCAACACAGAGTCCTGTTAAAGCTATAGCAGACGGCGTTGTGAAAGAAATATATGATGATCAGGCGTTGGGAAAGACTATAGTAATAGAACACCCCAATAACATCGAAGCATCATATTCAGGATTAGGAGAGACTTTGTTTGTAAAAGAAGGACAGAATGTAGCAGTAGGCTTTGAAATAGGCCTGTTAGGCAGTGTCCCGTGTGAAATATTAGAAGAATCTCATTTGCATTTAAGTATAACGAAAGATGGAAATATTGTAGATCCAATGACGATACTATCGCAAGCACAAGAAAGCACACAAAGTGTAGTTGAAGAATAAAGAAAGCGTAAATAACCGTAATATTATGGGTTATTTACGCTTTTTGTTTTAAGTTTTATAATATATTTCTGACATAGTTAAATATATACTGTTGTGCAACGCCAGCATATTTGCCAAATATTTTATAATCGGCACCATTGTAAAGTAGGTCCATAGCTCTCTTGATCCAGACATCCTGAGGAAAAGAATCTAAACGATGAAAGCCGTAAAGCAAAGTGCAGGCGGCGACTTTTACTCCTACGCCTTTTATGGTCATTAAATATTTTGCGGCCTCATCTAAAGGCAGGGAATAAATGCTATCAAGGCAAACCTTGTTACTTGCAATTTTCAAAGCTGCATCTATTATATATTTAGCACGAAATCCGCTTCTTATGATGCTTAGATCTTCACAAGTTAAAGCGGCTAAAGTTTCAGGCGAAGGGAACGAATAGAACTCAGAGCCGGGGATTTTATTTCCGAAATTTTCACAAAGTCGATTTATGATACCCTTAATACGGGGGATATTATTATTTTGCGATATAATAAAAGAACACAGCGTTTCCCAAGGGTCCTGTTTTAAGATTCTTATACCGTTTGATTTTTGAGCAATAGATTTAAACTTCTGATCTTTTGAAAAAAGATACTGCATAATTTCGCAATAATCTGTATTGAGATCAAAATAGTCAAGCCAAACAGATTCAAATTCATCTTTAGAAGTGTTATTAAATATAATAAAGTTATCCTCCAAGGTAATGTGAAGAGGTTTATCTTTAGCTATAATAATAAAATTATTAGTTGACACTTCTTCAAAGCGAAAACATTGTCCGCAATTAAGAGTATCATACAGATCAAAATATGGTATATCATTCAGATTTAATTTGTAGGATAATAAAGTATTTTGTGGCATAGTCATAACTTAGAACCTTTCTGTACATTTTAAAGCATCGACAGCAGCAGACATAATGCCGCCGGCATAGCCGGCCCCTTCACCGATAGGGTAAAGGCCGTTTAGATTAACAGCCTTGTATGTGTCGTTATCACGCAGAATCCTCACAGGAGAAGAGCTTCGGCTTTCAACCCCGGTAAGTACAGCATCAGAATAGACAAACCCTTTTATCTTTTTATCCATACCTAAAAGGCCCTCTTTTAAAGACTCGTTTAAGTTCTCCGGAAAGATTTGGGAAAGGTTAGCAAACTGAACACCCGGTTTATAGCTTGGAATAACCTCGCCGAAAGTAGTGGTAGGTTTATTATTTATAAAATCTAAAGCTTTTTGAACAGGTGCATTATAATTTTCTCCGCCTAACACAAAAGCTTTATGCTCAAGTTTTCGTTGAAAATTAACACCGGCAAGAGGGTGGGTATTTTTGAAGTCGTCTGAGTTTACAGAAACCAAGACAGCACTGTTTGAGTTGGTGTCGTCTCTTTTATAGTTGCTCATACCATTTGTTACAACCATATTTTGTTCAGAGGCAGCACATACGACCTGACCGCCTGGGCACATACAAAATGTATATACGCCGCGATTATTTTTTGTATGATAAGAAAGTTTATAGCTTGCAGCGGACAAATTTTTGTGATTAGCATAGGAGCCGAATTGAGATTTATCAATAGCGGATCTAAGGTGTTCGATTCTGAAACCGACAGAAAAAGGTTTTTGTTCTAACACTACTGATTTTTGGTAAAGCATCTCAAATGTGTCGCGAGCACTATGGCCGATTGCAAGGATAAGGGTATCGGTGTCTATAATTTGAGTAGTGTTGTTTTGTTGTTTTACGGTTACGGAAGAGATTTTACCGTCAGTAAGATTAAAGTCGATAAGTTTAGTATTAAACATAAATTTGCCACCGAGTTTAATAATTTCCTTGCGGCAATTTTTAACGACTTTTCGCAGAATATCAGTACCTATATGGGGTTTGGCATCAAATAATATTTCATCTGGCGCACCAAAGCTTACTAGTTTTTCAAGCACATATCTGATACGAACATCATTTATTCCGGTGTTAAGCTTGCCATCAGAAAAAGCTCCGGCACCACCTTCACCGAATTGAATGTTAGATTCAGTATTTAATATACGGTTTTTTTGAAGAATATTAACATCTGAAACTCTGTCTTCTATAGGCTTGCCTCTTTCTATGATGATAGGGTTTAAGCCCTTTAGAGATAAAATAAGTCCTGCAAACATACCGGCAGGACCGAAACCTACAACAACAGGATTATTATATATCCTGTTTGTTTTATTGATTTTATATTTATACTCAGAAGAGAAAGAGATATTTTTGCTTTTTTTTATTAGTGGTATAAATTTTTTTTCATTTTTAAGAGATACATCAACACTTAGAACAAAGCGGATGTTATCTTTTTTTCTTGAATCTATTGAGCGTTTTACCAATTTAAAGTTTTTTATTTCCTTAATATTTATATGTAGAGTTTTAGCAATTTTATTAAGCAAATCGGATTCTGAGTAGTCAAGAGGAAAGTTTAAAGAATTTAATCTTATCATATACAGATCACTTAGTCCTTATATTTAAAATTTTTAGCACATATCAAAGCGCTTATAAAAGCAAAATGCAGATTATATCCTCCGCAATCTCCGGCAACATCAAGTACTTCGCCAACAGCGTACAAATTTTTTATTTTGTCAGACATCATAGTAAGAGGGTTTATTTCCTTACAGTCTATGCCACCGGCAGTAGCTTGAGCAGAGAGAAAAGAATCTGTGTCAGAAGGGGAAAGGGAAAAGTTTTTAAAGTTAGAAACAAGAGTCCTGAGTTTATCAAAAGGGATAGTTGAACAGACAGTATTTGGTTTTATTTTAGAAGCTTTTATTATTTCACAAGAAAGTTTTTTATTGATGACAGAAGAAAATATATTATCAATACTGCACTCAGGATATAATTTTATTCGTTTTTTGATAATAGAAAACAGGTGATCAATAGTGATATCAGGGAAAAAATCAAAAACGAGTTTAAGCGTACCAAGACAGTTATGTCTGTTAATAGTATTAAAGGTCAGATATTCACTGACATATTTTGATAAATCGAAAACACATATACCGGAAACGGCATCTTTTCTGAATTGAACCTCGCCGAATCTGCTGTTTATAAATTTATCATTGATAAACAATTTCACACAAGCTTTAGCTCTTACTCCGTGTAAAGCCTTTAAAATTTTTTCTTCAAAAACATTTACACCGGTAAGAACAGGATAAGGGGTAATGATGTTCAAATTAAAATTTTCAAAGAGAACATCAAACAAATAGCCGTCAGAACCGGTTTTAGGCGCAGCTTTTCCGCCACAAGCAATAACAAGGCTGTTGCAGAAGAATTTTTTGTCAGAAGTCCTAACAGAGAAGCCTTTATTTTTTTTATGAATATCAATAATCTTACTGTTAGTTATGACATCTACTTTAAGTCTTTCCAGTTCAAGTCTGAAGCAATCCAACACGCTTGAAGCAGCTTCGCTAAATGGGTAAGCACGAAATTCTTTATCGAATTTACAAATAAGACCGAAATTTTCAAAGTAACGCAAAAGTTCTTTATAGGAGATCTGATTCAAGACGGTTTTTAAGAAAGCCTTATTGCCGGTTATATAGTTATCAGGAGAAATATTTTTATTAGTTAAATTACATTTTCCGTTGCCTGTCAGCAGAAGTTTTTTACCTATACGGTCATTACCTTCTACTATAGCAACGGAAAGCTGTTTAAATTTAGATTTTATTTTAATAGCAGTTAAAATACCGGAAGCTCCGCCGCCGATAATAACAACATCATAATACAAGTTATTATTCATATAATTTTTAATATTTTAAACAAAGAACAGATTTAATATGCCATAAGATGCTAGAGCTACGATAATTCCGGCAGTAAGTACACCTAAGATGATAGGCAGAATAGAATCTTTAAGTTTCATTCTCAAAAAAGAAGCGACTAAAGCACCGGTCCAGGCACCGGTCCCGGGAAGGGGAATAGCGACAAAAGCAAACAGTCCCCAAAATTTATATTTTTTTACGGTTTCGCTTTTTTTCATAGCCTTAGATTCTAGCTTATCAACCAAACCCTTAAATCGTGTCTTTTTAAGCCATTCAAAAATTTTATCAAGAAACAACAGTATAAACGGTATAGGCAGTAAATTACCTATGACGCATATTATATATGCAGTTTGCCAGGGGATACCCAAAATTGTTGCAGCAATAATGCCGCCTCTGAGTTCTAAGATAGGGAAAAGGGATATAATGAATACAATGAGTTCAGAAGGGATAGAATTTTGTAAAGCCTGGGTGATTTGAGTAATTAAATTATCCAAATGTTTTCTCCTTTCTGCTAATTGAGCTCACAGGAACAGCTTTCATCTTCGTGTTCACAACTTTTCAACTCACCAACAAAGATAGTGGGGTCAAGCCCTTGTCTTTGATAGTAATCAGAGATAGTAGCTTTTATAGCCTGTTCAGCTAAAACAGAGCAGTGGACTTTCACAGGCGGCAGACCGTCTAAAGCCTGCATAACAGCCATATTGGATAGTTTTAAAGCCTCACTGATAGTCTTACCTTTGACAAGTTCAGTTGCCATAGAGCTTGTTGCAATAGCAGCTCCGCAGCCGAAAGTTTTGAAGGTGACATCTTTTATAACATCGTTTTCAATAAACATATACATTTTCATAATATCGCCGCATTTAGGGTTACCGACTTCACCAACAGCATTTGCGTTTGGAAGTTCGCCTACATTTCTGGGGTTAGCAAAATGGTCCATAACCTTTTCACTATAAGCCATATAAAAATACCTCCTAAGATTAAATTTCATCTTCTTTAATAATTTTTTCCCATAATGGGGACATAGCGCGTAATTTAGCAACAATTCCGGGCAAATTGTTTATAATATAATCTATTTCCTCATCAGTATTATACTCATCCAAAGAGATTCTTAAAGAGCCGTGAGCTACTTCGTGTTTCAAGCCAAGAGCTAACAGTACATGGCTTGGGTCAAGAGAGCCGGAAGTACAGGCTGAGCCTGAAGAAGCAGACACACCGATAAGATCAAGATTAAGAAGAAGGCTTTCACCTTCGATGCCCTTAAAGCATACATTTATATTTCCCGGAAGGCGTTGAGTGGGGTGACCGTTTAATATAGATCTATCAATTTTTAATATAGAGTTTATCAAGCGATCTCTCATAGATCTGACTTTTTTATTTTTCTGTTCAATTTCATCATAAGCTATTTTCAAAGCGATAGAGAAACCTGCGATACCTGCAACATTTTCAGTACCTGCGCGTTTTCCGCGTTCCTGAGCTCCGCCATCAATAAGATTTTTTATTTTGGCGGAATTTCTCATATATAGCAATCCAACACCCTTAGGCCCGTGTAATTTATGAGCAGAAGCGGACATTAAATCAATATTATCGTCATCGACATTGATTTTTATATGTCCGACAGCTTGGACTGCATCGGTATGGAAAAGTATATTATGTTCTTTGCAGACCGCACCGATTTCTTTTACAGGCTGAATAGTTCCGATTTCATTGTTAGCATACATAATGCTGACAAGAGCAGTATCAGGTCTTATAGCATTTTTAAGATCTTCAATTTTTATAATACCGTCTTCATATACATCAAGATAAGTTACATCAAAGCCGTCTTTTTTAAGGCTGTCTAAGGTGTGTAAAACAGCGTGATGTTCTATTTTAGAAGTGATTATATGTTTTTTACCTTTAAGAGCCATAGCCTTTGCAGCGCCTTTGATAGCCCAATTATCAGATTCACTTCCACCGCTTGTAAAATAGATCTCATTTGGTTTAGCAGAGAATAAAGAAGCGATATCAGTTCTGGCATTATCTATAATTTGTTTAGCATTTGCACCTAATTTATATATACTTGAAGGATTGCCAAAATTATGAGTCATAATTTCAAGCATAGAAGAGGCAACGATATCAAGAGTTTTAGTAGTAGCAGCATTATCAACATATATAAATTTTTGACCGGTCATTATTTACCACCTTTCGTATCAGATTATTTATTTCGACCATAAATATTATACACTATTTTACAGGTATTTCAAGTTATATATTACTACGACAAGACAATATT
>JAUMXZ010000137.1 GCA_030528905.1 Clostridia bacterium
AAAGATATAAAAAAGAGAAGCCCATGACAAGGTTGTCATGGGTTCTATATGATTATCCCTAAGGATTAAATATTAGCCACATTTATTTGCAAAACTAATTGCCAACGCAGCACTGGCAACGATAGCCACCATAGCGGGAGTGGAGGGATTATTTCCGTCAACGAAATTGAAGAAACAAAGGGCTACATAAAGGATCAGAAAAATTAGTGCACAGATACCATTCTGTTTTGCTGTCAGTTTTTTCATAAGAAAACCTCCTTCAATATACTTGTATTCAGTTGTTTGTAAGAGATCTCTTTTATGGTTTTATAGTATCATGTGAATGGGTTTTTGTAGAATTGGAGGTTTCAAAGAAATCTATTATTAGTCTTAAAGGATAAATAATAAAAATAAAGGCAGATGTTACGAATCAGTACTATCTGGCTTTTTTATTGCCAGTTATACCAATAGAAAGATTGAAATATGAAGTAATATTGATTTTTACGCTGAGATATAACCTTAAGTAATGTAAAGAAAGGCGTTTGGGAGTGATCCTGAACGCCTTTTTGTTTTAAGCACTGACAGATTTATAGAATTTATAATAGATTTAGTACAACTATTATTTATTTACGACTGTGTTTACCAAAAAAGATAGTTTTTTCTGCTCATTATGAATCAGAACAGCTTTATGGGCGCCGCCAAATTCTCCATCCAGTGTCCAGCAGATTTCCTCTTTACTTTTGACTTTCAACTGAGAAGTTTTGAACGTATAGATGCAGGAAGAATCCATTCTGTGAGTAAGCAGTGAGGTGACAATGCTATTTAGTTCACTCAGGCAGGAGGGACGTCTGATGAGAGTGACTTCAAATTCACCATCGTCAAGTTTGATATCTTTCCCAGTGATGTTTTTGAATCCGCCTACGGAATAGGAATTTGTGATCATTCCGTATATGAAATTTCCTTCTGCTGAGAATTCTTTGCTTTCTATGGAAATATGATAAGCTTTGATGGAGGGAAGGCTTCTGGCACCTTTTAGAATATAAGCCATATGTCCCAAGGTGTTTTTCAGGTTCTGATCTGTTGCATAGGATACTTCGGTGAATAAGCCGAAGGCTGCAATATAAACAAAAGCCTGATCATTGAATCTGCCTACATCATAGGAAAATACATTTCCTTTCAATATATCCTTTGCTGCAGTTACCATATCGTTAGAGAGACCCAGACTGCGGGCAAAGTCATTGGTGCTTCCGGCAGGAATGTATCCAATGGGAATCTTTTTCTCACTCTGAGCCATACCGGCGACCACATCATTCAGAGTGCCATCTCCGCCACTGCAGACGATCAGATCATAAAAATTCTTGTCGCATTGTTTCACAATATTGCAAGCATCTCCCGGACACTTTGTTGGGGATACAGTCAGAGCGTATTCTGCATGGGAAAAAATATCAATGATATCAAATAAGTGTTTTTTGATCTTGCCTTTTCCGGCTTTTGGATTATAGATGAAAAGAAGGTTCTTTCCGCCTTCTTTTTTTGTTACTTCTATCATTCCGTCCATCATAAGTACATCCCCCTAACAGGTATTTCTGTTGATGATCATGCAAATGTTTTTCTGGATTATCAACTATTTATTATAAAAAAGCAGTTTCTGATTCAGAAACTGCTTTGAACGCATTGTCCGGAGAAAGA
>JAUMXZ010000070.1 GCA_030528905.1 Clostridia bacterium
AAACAGGCGGTATCGCTAAATTACTTGTTCAAAACGAAAAAGTCGCTCTTAACGGACAAATTTGTACTCAACGAGGTAAAAAAATTTATCATAACGATGTCGTTTCTATCGATGATAACTATTTCAAAATTATTAAAAAATGAAAATAAAAAACATCTCATTTATAAATTACAGAAATCTACAAAATGATAACCTTATAATAGATAATGATGTTAATGTAATATATGGCGATAATGCTCAGGGGAAAACTAATCTGCTTGAACTTATCTGGCTATTTACCGGCGGAAAATCTTTCAGAGGCGCTAAAGATAGAGAACTTATAAAATTCGGCGAAAATCAAACCCGGATATCTCTTGATTTTCTTTCACTTAAAAGACATAATCAAATAAAAATAAATTTTAATTCTATATCTAAAGATGTGAAAAAAACTATCTGTCTTAATGATGTTCTGAAAAAATCTTCTTCCGAAATTATAGGCAGCTTCTTATCAGTAGTCTTTTCTCCATCTCATCTTTCCCTTGTTAAAAACGGCCCCTTGCTAAGAAGAAATTTTATCGATGCTGCTATTTGTCAGCTTGACCCTTCTTATCCGTTCTATCTTTCAAAATATAATAAAATTCTTAACCATAGAAATGTTTTAATCAAAAATTCTTTCGGTAAAACAAATTACCTCAATTCTCAATTCGATGTCTGGGATTATCAGCTTTCTTCTGTGGGTACTTACATTATAAACAAAAGATTAGATTATTGTAATAAATTAAAAAATTATACGGATAGTATCTATAAAGACCTGTGCTTTGATAACGAAAATCTTAGTATCAATTATAAAATGAGCTTTGAATGTAATTCTTGTATTATTGATGACTATTATAATTCGCTTTGTAAAAAAAGATCTTCTGATATAAATTTAGGCTTTACGACTGTTGGCTGCCATAGAGATGACTTGATTGTCAAAATAAATGATATGAATGCTAAAAATTTTGCTTCTCAGGGCCAACAAAGATTTATCGTTTTAGCTTTAAAACTTGCTGAAGCTAAAATCTTAGAAGATGTTTCAGGCGAAAAACCTGTTGTCCTTCTTGATGATGTGTTAAGTGAACTTGATAAAAAAAGACAAAAGTATCTGCTCGATAATATAGGTTCTTTTCAGGTCTTTATAACCTGCTGCGAATTAAATGACCTGATTAAAAATTCAAATGCTAAAATTTTTAAAATAAAATCAGGTGCTTTTATTACCTAAAAAAAAGAGGCTTTTTATGTACCTTCATCTTTCAGCTGACGAAACTTTGAAAATCGAAAATATTATCGGTGTGTTTGACCTTGATAATACTACTGTTTCAAAGTCTACAAGAAAATTTCTCTACGACTTTAATAAAAATAATATTATTACTATCGGCAACGAATTGCCTAAAAGTTATATCTTATACCTCAAAAATAAAAAATCAAACGAAATAACAGTATATTTAACTTCAAATTATACTAAAAGTATTATAAAAAATATTAAAAAAGGGGGAGTTAACAATGTTTAGAAAATCTAATCTGCCTGTGTGTCCTTATTGTAATAAAAGATTGTCGTTTACAAGAGCCTGGTTTGTTCATAGAAAAGGTGAATATGTCTGCCCTGAATGTGAGTGCATATCTTCTATTACATATAAAAGAACACTTAAATTGTACGCTTTTTTGGCTATCTTGATTTCAGGCACAATCTTAGCCAGTACCTTCGTCTTTAAAACTGCTAATATCTATGAGTTCTTATTGTGTGTTCTTATTTTCCTTGCTTTCTATGTCAATGTCCCCTATGTTATGGTGTTGGAAGTCAAAAGTCAAAATGTTATGGATGATTATTATAATAAAAAAAGAAATTATTACAAAGAAGAAAAAAAAGAAAATTTGAAAATATATGATGTTAAAAAGAAAAAAGGCAAAAATATTTACGATAACCCTTTGGAATATGATGATATAGAAAAAACAAGAGTTTTTTAAACAGAATAGGAGATTTTTATATTGAATAATGAAAATTTAAAGGTTAATGAAAAAGAATATAATGCCGATGATATACAGGTTCTGGAGGGTTTGGAAGCTGTCAGAAAAAGACCCGGTATGTATATAGGTTCGACCGGTTCAAAAGGTTTGCATCACTTGGTTTACGAAATTGTAGATAACTCAATAGATGAGGCTCTTGCCGGCTATTGCGATAAAATTACTGTTGAAATATTACCCGGAGATATAATAGCTGTTTCAGATAACGGCAGAGGTATACCGGTTGGAATACAGGCTAAAACAGGCTTGCCCGCTGTTACCGTCGTTTTTACAATACTCCACGCCGGCGGAAAATTTGGTGGAAGCGGCTATAAGGTCTCAGGAGGCCTGCACGGAGTCGGTGCTTCTGTTGTTAATGCGCTTTCAGAATGGCTCGATGTCAAAATTTCTGATGGAAAACATATCTATGAACAGAAATTCTCAAGAGGTAATATACTCAATGACTTAACTATAATAGGCGATACCGATAAAACAGGCTCATATGTCGTGTTTAAACCGGATAGCCTGATATTTAACGAAACTACGGTGTTTGATTTCTCTATACTCGAAACAAGATTAAGAGAACAGGCTTTTCTTAACGCCGGTATAAACATAGAACTAATAGATAAACGAGATGACCAGAATATAAAAAGTAAAAGCTTTTGCTATAGCGGCGGTATATCAAGTTTTGTCGAGTTTATACACAAAAGACGCTCACTGAATTTAATCCACGATAATATAGTCTACTTCTCAGGAGTAAATAATGATGATACCGCAACTGCTGAAATAGCTCTTCAATATAACGATAGCTATAATGAGTTGATACTTTCTTTTGCAAATAATATCCATACTACTGACGGCGGAACTCATGAGGAAGGCTTTAAAAGAGCTTTTACCAGAGTTATGAACGATTATGCTAAAAAACATAATATACTAAAGGAAAGTGATAAGAAGTTTTCAGGAGAAGATATAAGAGAAGGCTTGACAGCTGTTATCAGCATAAAAGTAAAAGACGCTCAGTTTGAAGGCCAGACTAAAGCTAAACTTGGAAATACCGAGATAAGAACTCTTGTAGATAAAATAGTAAGCGAAAACTTAACTAATTTCCTTGAGGAAAATCCTGAAATAGCAAAAAATATATTTGAAAAAATATTAGCAGCAAGTCGTGCAAGAGAGGCCGCAAGAAAAGCAAGAGATTTAGTAAGAAGAAAATCAGCACTTGAAAATGCCTCGCTACCGGGAAAACTTGCAGATTGTCAGTCAAGAGATTCAAGCGAAACGGAAATATATATAGTCGAGGGAGATTCTGCCGGAGGTTCTGCTAAGGGCGGAAGAGACAGACGCTTTCAGGCTATCTTACCGCTTTGGGGTAAAATGCTTAATGTCGAAAAATCAAGAATAGATAAAGTTTACGGTAATGATAAACTTATGCCCGTCATAACAGCTTTAGGCTGCGGTATAGGTGATGAGTTCGATGTAAGTAAACTAAGATATGACAAGGTTATTATTATGGCGGATGCTGATGTTGACGGATGTCATATAAGAACACTGCTGCTTACATTCTTCTTCAGATTTATGAGACCGCTTATAGAAAACGGTCATGTCTATATTGCTCAGCCGCCTCTTTACAGAATAACCAAAAATAAAAAACATTATTACGCTTATTCAGATTCGCAAAGAGACAAGATTCTATCTGAAATAGAGGGTAAAGCTGATATACAAAGATATAAAGGTCTTGGTGAAATGGATGCTGTTCAGCTTTGGGAAACTACTATGAATCCCGAAACAAGAATAATGCTTAATGTCAAACTCGAAGATGCTGCTGCTGCAGATGAAATCTTTACAGTATTGATGGGCGATAAAGTCGAACCAAGAAGAAATTTTATACAGAAAAATGCAAAATATGTTACAAATCTTGATGTCTAATTTTAATAGGAGGAATTTTTTTAATTATGGATACTCACAGTAGTAGGTCCGATATGGACAACGATAATTTATCTGTAAAAAGAAATGAGGATAACGAAAAAAATTGTTGGGATGGCTCTGAGGCTGAATTTGTAGATGATGAGGATGTTGAGGAGTTTGAAGAACATTATTCAGGAATAAAATTTTGCTATAGCCTTAATGATGACGAAAAAGAGGAAAGTGCTAAAATCTTAAAGGAAAGTATTAGCTCAAGACAAAATAAGACTATGTTTAAAAAGAATATCATAAGAACTGCTGTATTAGCTGTAGCTGCTGCTGTTTTCTTAGTCTCTTTTATATTGGGCTACGGTGTTGTAAATATAGTTATGACCGCTTTGTGTGTCCTTGTCGGCTTGGCTATGTGGTATATACCGCATCTTTATCTTAATAAAAATGTGCTGTATAAATCGTTTAACGGTACTTATAATGTTACTGTATATCCTCATGAGGTGGAAGTAATTAAAAACAACTGTAAGGAAGAAAAATTAAAAGAAGAAAAATGGATTATCCCTATGGATGAAACAGGTCAGTTTGCTGAAAAAGATGATTTGCTCGTCTTGATTAGCAAAGAAGGTAATATACTCACAATACCTATAAGAGCAATAGAACCAAGCTTTATTGCAGATGTACAGGGAATTTTATTTACAGGAACAAAACCTACGGAATTTTAATCTGTCCGTGATAGCTTTGATTTAGGAGTGTATATAACTTGAATAAAGATAATATAGGCCAAATTGAAAATAAAATAATACAGGTCAATATAGAAAATGAAATGAAAAAGTCTTTTCTTGACTATTCTATGTCAGTAATAGTCTCAAGAGCTTTGCCCGATGTCAGAGATGGCTTGAAACCTGTGCATAGAAGAATATTGTATTCTCAATTTGAAGATAATTTAGGCCCTGATAAACCATATAAAAAATGTGCAACAACAGTAGGTAATGTTCTGGGTAGATACCATCCTCACGGAGATGCTTCAGTTTATGATGCACTCGTCAGATTAGCTCAGGATTTCTCAATGAGATATATGCTCGTTGACGGACACGGAAACTTCGGTTCTATAGACGGCGACCCACCTGCTGCTTATCGTTATACCGAAGCAAGAATGAGTAAAATCGCTGTCGAAATGCTAACAGATATAGAAAAAGAAACAGTCGATTTCTTACCTAATTATGACGACTCAAGAAAAGAACCCTGTGTCCTGCCGTCAAAATTTCCTAACCTATTGGTTAATGGCTCTATGGGTATCGCTGTAGGTATGACAACAAATATACCTCCGCATAATTTGGGCGAAGTCATAGATGCTGTTTGCTGCTTGATAGATAATCCCGATGCTCAGTTAGCAGATATAATGGAACATATCAAAGGACCGGATTTCCCAACCGCTGCTATGATTATGGGCCAGTCAGGTATAAGAGCTGCTTATGCTACAGGTAAAGGTAAAATAACCGTAAGAGCAAGAACTGAAATAGTCGAAAAGAAAAACGGCAGATTTAAAATAATTGTAAATGAACTTCCATATCAGGTCAATAAAGCAAGACTTATAGAAACTATTGCTGATATGGTCAAAGATAAACGCCTTGAGGGTATTACTAATATAGATGACCATTCAGACAGAAATGGTATGCATATAGAAATAGACCTAAGAAAAGATGTCTCACCTCAAATTATGCTTAATAAACTGTTTAACTATACCCAGATGCAGACAACCTTCGGAATTATTATGTTGGCTATAGTTAATGGCGAACCAAAAACATTAACACTCAAGGAAATCTTAAACCACTATATAAATTTCCAGGTCGATGTTGTCCAAAGACGTGTTAAATTTGATTTGAGAAAATCTAAAGAAAGAGCTCATATCCTCGAAGGCTTGAAAAAAGCTATAGATTATGTGGACGAAGTAATTGAACTTATCAAAAATTCAAAAGACCAGTCTGAAGCAAAATTAAAACTCTGTGAACGCTTCGATTTAGATGAAATACAATCACACGCTATCTTGCAAATGAGATGGGGCCAGCTGACAGGCTTGGAAAGAAATAAAATAGAAAATGAACTCAAACTCTTAGAAGCTAAAATTATTGACTTCGAAGATATATTAAGTAATAAACAAAGAGTCTATAACATAATAAAAGAAGATTTAATCAAAATAAAAAATAAATTTAATGACGACAGAAGAACAGAAATTATGCCTGTAAGCGGTGAAGTCGATATAGAAGACCTGATTCCGGTCGAAGATTGCGTTATAACTCTTACAAAAATGGGCTATATAAAAAGACAAAGTATCGAAAATTATCATATCCAGAAAAGAGGCGGCCGCGGTATCTCAGGTCTTACACACCGCTCTGAAGATATGACAAGCGAAATGAAAATAATAAACAGCCACGATAATATCCTCTTCTTTACAAACAGGGGCAGAGTATATAAACTAAAATGCTATAATATCCCGGAAGGCTCAAGAACTTCAAAAGGTACTAATATTATAAATCTGCTCCAGATAGAACAGGGCGAAAAAGTTACCGCTATGATTAAAGTTGCTGACTTCGATGAGAAAAGCTATCTTGTAATGGTAACTAAAAAAGGTATCGTGAAAAGAATAAAATTAAATGCTTATAATACCTCAAGAAAAGGCGGACTTATAGCTTTAACTATAAACGATGAGGATGAGCTTAATTTCGTGGTCAAAACAGATGGAAGTTCTAATATAATAGTCGCTACTAAAAATGGTAAGGCTATTTGCTTTGACGAAAATGATGTAAGAGAAGTCGGCCGTCAGGCTAAAGGTGTCAGAGCTATTACCCTTTCTGATGACGATGAGGTAATAGGTACTGATAATACTCAAAATGATATGAAACTCTTAACTGTTTCTGAAACAGGTTTTGGAAG
>JAUMXZ010000138.1 GCA_030528905.1 Clostridia bacterium
ATAAGTTTAAAGTCAAAAAGTCAGAATGTTTCACGTGAAACATTCTGACTTTTTTTGTTTTATAACAATTACTGCATTAACCAATCCAAAGCATTTATTCTGCGGATGCCATTATAATCGGCTTCAGGATCTTCATCCAAGCTTAATATAAATTTAGGATAAAAATCATTTATCGCTTGCAATGATTTAAGCTCTCGTTTTAAAGTATTTTCATCTCGAACGGAGGCGGCAACCTGATAATAAACCAATCCGTCTCTATTCATAGCAACAAAATCTACTTCTAACTCACCCACTTTACCAATATAAACATCATAACCTCTACGCAAAAGTTCTAGATATATTATATTTTCCAACATATGTCCTGCATCAAAACCGCGCTTACCCAAAAGCATAGTACGCAGGCCAATATCAACAGCATAATATTTTTCAAGAGTTTTTAAATATTGCTTGCCCTTGATATTATAACGCTTGGCTTCATAAACCACATAGCTCTCCATAAAGGCACTTAGATATTTTTCTATAGTTTTTGCATCTACCTTTCTGCCATTAGAAGTTAGAGTATCAGCTATTTTTTTAGTAGATAGCTGACTGCCAATATTATCGAACACAAATCTCAAAACACTTTCTAACATCATAGCATCAACAACTTTATGTCTATCAATAATATCTTTTAACACAATGGTACTGTAAATGCCACGTAGGTAATCGTTTAGTGCTTTCTGATTTTCTTGTAGCTCTATTGCGTATGGAAAAGAGCTATACTCCAAATATTCTTTATATTTTACAGCCAAATTACTATTTTCCCCTGTAGCGCTTACGTACTCCTTAAAAGATAAAGGTAGCATTGCTATTTCTACATATCTTCCAGAAAGCAAGGTTGCCAACTCACCAGAAAGCATATGTGCATTAGAACCTGTAATATAAATATCAGTGTTCTTCATGATATACAAGCTATCAACCACGCGCTGAAAATCTTTCACATGTTGAATTTCATCAAAGAAAATATAATTTTGCTTATTAGTAACCATGTGGGTTTTAACATAGCTATATAATTTTTTAGGTTCGGTTAAATCTTCAAAGTCATAATCCTCAAAATTTATTGCTATTATTTGCTCTTCATCCACGCCCTTGCCTAGCAAATACGTTTGAAACATTTCCAACAAAGTTGATTTGCCACATCTGCGGACCCCAGTAATAATTTTAATAACTTTTTTATCTTTAAACGCAGCTAATTGTTCTAAATATTCTATGCGCTCTATCATATCTGCTTCATCCTCCTTGACTTAAGTTTACTACAAGCCAGAATGATTGTAAAGTTTTTGGATTGCATTCCCAAAACTTTATGATTTCTTGAATTTCAAGGATTTTATTCCAATATTTTTTGTTTTATCTTGGAGTATTCTATCAACTTTTGATCCTATTTCTTCAAAATATAAAAACGTGTACTGCTAATCTAGTAGTGTGTGATGCTCCCAAAAGATTAGATTTTTACTGTGCTCTAGCTATAACAACTTTTTTATGAAGAGATAGAAAAGACTATATGTGTCCACTCAAAAAGCCGCTGCCCCAAAGGGCAACGGCTTCTACTTTTTTACAAGCTTTTTACTTTACAACACTTTAGCAACTAGCATTCCTGTTATGGCAGCAAATAATCCAACTACA
>JAUMXZ010000139.1 GCA_030528905.1 Clostridia bacterium
CTTCCAAAAAGTAAATGGTTTGGAAGAAACAGGAATCCTCTCAAGAGGAGATAAAGAAGTTCTCTACTCAGACAAAGCTGTCAGATCTGATGATGCAGAGAATTTACAAATAGGCTTTACAGGCTCAGACGTTTCATTATTACAATCAAATCTTATGTCACTTGGCTATGAAGATGTTAATATAAGTGGATTCTATGATAATACAACATCAGAGGCTGTAAAATCTTTTGAGGAAAAAGAGGGATTAGCAGTAACAGGTGTTGCATCTAAGGGTGTTAGATTAGCAATCAATGCAACTATTAACTCACAAGGAATATCAAAGACATCAGCAAGCGGCTATGAGATAAGCAATCTTACAAACAACTCATTAGCACCGGTAAAACCTGATTATACACCGGTAATAGCAATATCAGTGTTCATAGCAATTTTGTTGACAGGTGCAGGCTTTGTGTTATATGTTGTTAAAATAAAGAAACAAAAAATCTCAACTTACATAAAAGAAAAATTCAATAAATAAAATTATTAAAATTAGATACATACCGTGCTTTCTATAAGGAAGCGCGGTATTTTTATTGTGAAATATGAAGAAAAATAATAAGTTTGACAGATTAAAATATTAAATAAATATTGTAAAATGTATATAGAATGAAGTATAATAATAGGGTAGGATTATGTTATACTTACTACAGTATTTTTATATGGGGGCGATTTTATTGAATAGAAGAAAAATGATATTAGGATTAGTTTTAATGATGATGTTAGTTTTATGTTTTTCGTCCTGCTCATCAGGTAAAGAAGAAGCAAATCAAGGAAAAGTTGGAATGCAGCTTGAGCTGCCAAAAGCAGGCGAAGAAATTGCAGTAATGAGCACATCAAAAGGTGATATAAAAATCAGATTTTTCCCGGAACAGGCGCCAAAAGCGGTAGAGAATTTCAAAGAACTTTCAAAGAGCGGATATTACAACGGGGTAACATTTCACAGAGTCATAAAAGATTTTATGATACAGGGTGGAGATCCTACAGCGACCGGTGCCGGAGGAGAAAGTATCTGGGGTAAAGCGTTTGAAGATGAGTTTAGTCCAAGTCTACTTAATATAACAGGATCACTTTCTATGGCAAACTCAGGAAAAAACACAAATGGCAGTCAGTTTTTTATAAATTACAGCCCGAAGGAAAATTTCCAGGGCTGGGATTATTACGAAGAGTATTGGAATAAATATAAGCAATATTATGACAAGTATTACAATACTCAAAAACAGCAATTTGAGGCCTCTTACGGAACAGCGGTAGATATGACAAAAGTCACAGACGAAGTAAAGGCTCTTTACGAAGAAAATGGAGGAAATCCGAGTTTAGATGGATATTACAGCTCTATCAATAAAGGACATACGGTATTTGGCCAGGTTTTTGAAGGACTTGAAGTTGTAAAAGAAATAGATTATACCAAAACAAACAGCAGTGATAAGCCGGTAGAAGATATTATTATAAATAAAATTGATATAATAGCTTACGAGGGGTAATTTTATTATGAAAGAACAAGGTAAAGAATGTTATAATAAGTTAAATGTAAAAATTTTATCGATAATTGCATATATAGGTCCGATGTTTATAGCAGGGAAGCTTTCAGTAGAAAAAGATCATCCGTTGGTAA
>JAUMXZ010000140.1 GCA_030528905.1 Clostridia bacterium
GAAGTACAAGTATCTGCTTGATAGAGAAAAGAAGTCTGCAGAGATCAAAGAAGGCCTTGTTAAAGCGGTTGACTGTATTGATACGATTATTGAAATGTTTAGGGGCTGTCCTACAGTTCCTATTGCGAAGAAATGCTTGACAAAAGGTATAACAGAGGGAATTAAATTTAAAACAAAGGCTTGCGAAAAGCAGGCAGCAAAATTTAAGTTTACTGAGCTTCAGACAGATGCAATTTTGGAAATGAAATTGCAAAGGTTAATAGGTCTTGAAATGACGACTCTTGAAAAAGAGCTTGCAAAATCCAAGAAAAATATTGAAACCTATTCTGCCATTCTTTCAAGCAAGGTAAAAATGAATCATAAAATGCGAGATGACATTTTAGAAATCAAGAAAAAGTATGCAGTAAAGAGAAAGACCGACATCATCGATGCAGAGGCGATTGTTATCAAAAAGCCGGAGATTAAAGAAGAAAAAGTATATGCACTTGTTAATCGTTTTGGTTATATTAAGCTTTGTGATGAGGCGACCTTTGAAAGAAATAAGGAAAATGTATATACAGACTACAAGCACATATGCGAGGTTATGAATACAGGCAGATTGTTTGTCTTCACCGAAGGTGGGAAATGCCATCAGATTAAGGTGCAGTCCGTTCCTATGGGCAGATACAACGATAAGGGTGTTCCAATTGAGCAGGTTAGTGCTATGGAGCCAAATGAATCGGCAATTTTCGTGATTTCTGATTATAAGCCGAAGGAAAAACTTTTCTTTGCAACAGAGCAAGGCTATGTGAAAAAGGTTTCTCTTTCTGAATTTATCACAAGCAGAAAAACAATCGATTCAACTAAGCTTTCAAAAGGCGATAAGCTTGTTTTGGTTGAAAACATCCGTGATAAAAAGACAGTTGTGTTAATTTCCAAAAACAAACTGTGTGTTACTTTTGAATTGAGCAGCATCAATATCTTGAAGAGAAATGCCACAGGTGTTATTGGAATGAAATTTGATAAAGGTGACGAGCTTACCTTTGCAACAGTTGTTGGGGATGAAGACAACTTTACTTATAACGAGAAAATATATCGAGTTTCAAAGATTGATGCAGGAAAGCGCGCAACAAAAGGAAAGAAGCTGTAAATGAGAGGTATGCTATGATCGGATTAAAAAGAGGAACTGTCGAATTGCATGAACATGATGCAACATGGAAGATTGAAGCTGACTATACCATCATGCAATTAGAACAACTATTAGGGAACGTAATAAAGAATATACAACATGTCGGAAGCACGTCAATTCCCACCATAAAAGCAAAGCCAATCATAGACATTGCTCTTGCTGTGGATGATTTTAATGATATAATAATAAGGGCACAAATGCTTGCTGAAAATGGGTTTTATTACAGGCCAAATGTTGACATTAAAAATGAACTTCTAATAGCTTGTGGTAATTATTATGAGGGCGCCGGGGATATACAGACACATTTTATTCATGTTGTATTGACAGATAGTATGGAATGGAAAAACTATATCAATTTCAGGGATTACCTTAATAAAAATATTGATATTGCAAAACAATATGAAAACCTCAAAGTGTCTCTTGCTTTAAACAATCCTATTGATAGTGGAAGAGAGAAATATTTAAACGGCAAGCGGG
>JAUMXZ010000014.1 GCA_030528905.1 Clostridia bacterium
TCTTATTTTGAGCTATACTTCTATTGTTTTTGATATCAGATTCTTTTACCTCTTTTATAGAGGTTATGCCGTTATTATACCACTTAGATAAGATACCGTTTGTATAATTATATGAAAATTTACCAATAGTATCTATATTTCTCTCATAAGCTTCCCTTAACATAGCATCGGAAAAGCCCCAGTCGTGTACCCATTTTTGGCAGAAGTCAAGTTCTTTTGAAGTGGGTGAGTGGGAAGTCATTCCAAAAAGCTTTTGAACCTTGTTGAAGGCATCGTGCATAGTTTTTGCTTTTCTGATTTTATTTTCAGCAGCTTCGATAGTGTTTATTCCCTCGTCAGCCCAGGAGATGCCTACTTTTTCAATATAAGCCATACCGGTCTTACCCATAGAAGCGGCATATTGAATGAGCATAACGATAACTTCCGGGGACAGGCCGTCGCAGTCGTAAAGCGAGAGAAGCTTGGCCGCGTCGGCATTTGAAACAGTACGGCCGAGTATCAACTGAGCTTCCTGTATTATGTAGCTTATTTCAGGGGATTCGTTTAATCTTTTAGCTAAGTCAAAATTAGTGGGAAGCTGTTTTCTTGTGGGGGCTCGGGAGGGTGATTTAATTTTTTCTGCTGTCTTGATATTTTTGGAGTTGCTTTCGCCTTTTCGCTTTTCATCAGACGGGATAAGAGTATTGTGCTCAAATTTCAGCAGTTTATTATCTATCCAGTATTGTATCGCATCTTTAACATCAAACTCATTGTAATTTAAAGCATCAGCGATTTTTTCAAAAGACAGGTCACTTGAATTTGAGTTAAGGATAAAGAGCAGGACTTTAAGCTGAATTTCGCCGACAAGCTTTAGGTGCTTGTTGACTACTTCGCAGGGGACAGCAAAAATTGAGCCCCAGGCGCCGAGGTTTATAGAAAAGCTCATAATATCGACCTCCTTTAGTTAAGAGTCTTTTTTTCAAGCCACTCATCTCGTGTCAGCAGAACTTTTCTTGGTTTTGAACCTTCGTGCGGTCCGATTACACCGTTTTGTTCAAGCTCGTCTATAAGCCTTCCGGCTCTTGCATAACCGACTCTTAGCTTACGCTGGAGCATAGATGTAGAAGCCTGACCTGCCTCGATAACGCATTGTGCAGCATCGCTAAAAAGAATATCTAAGTCCTGTTCCTCGTCATCATCAGACTCAGACTTATTTCCCATAGCGGCATTTCGTTCTATCTGGTCAATTATCTGTTCATCGTATTGAGTGTTTTTATTATTTTTAATAAAGTCTGTAATTCTTTCAATTTCCTCGTCTGTAACAAAGCAGCCCTGTATTCTGCGAGGTTTTGTTGTACCGATAGGGGAAAAGAGCATATCGCCACGGCCTAACAAGGTTTCAGCTCCTCCCATATCAAGAATAGTTCTTGAGTCTACTTGAGAAGAAACGGCAAAAGCTATACGGCTTGGAATATTTGCCTTAATTATACCGGTTATGACGTTTACAGAGGGGCGTTGGGTTGCGATAATCAGGTGCATACCGGCAGCACGAGCCATCTGGGCAAGGCGGCAGATAGAATCTTCTACCTCACGGGGAGCTGCCATCATAAGGTCTGAGAGCTCGTCAATTATTATGACTATTTGCGGCATTAGTTCTAAAGGCGAGGTGTCGTTTTCGTTTTTCGGAATATACTCTGCTTTACCATCTTTTACTTTTTTAACAAACTTATTATAGGAGAACAGATCTCTTACACCACATTCTGCAAATATACGGTATCGTTTAAGCATCTCAGTAACAGCCCAGCTTAAAGCGCCGGCAGCCTTGGAGGCATCAGTAACAACAGGAACAAGCAGGTGAGGGATATCGTTATATATGCCAAGCTCAACGACCTTGGGGTCTATCATTAAGAATTTCACTTCGTCCGGAGAAGCCTTATAAAGCAGACTTATAATAAGCGAGTTGATACAAACAGACTTACCTGAGCCGGTAGAGCCGGCGATTAACAGATGAGGCATCTGAGCTAAATCGGCAACGGTAACATTTCCGGCTATATCACGACCTAAAGCAGCGGTGAGTTTGCTTTGAGAGGCGACAAATTTCTTTGAAGATATAAGCTCTTTCATTCTGACTATCATAACATTTTTATTTGGAATTTCAACACCTACAGCAGCTTTTCCCGGAATAGGAGCTTCAATTCTGACTCCGCTTGCAGCAAGGTTAAGAGCAATATCATCAGCAAGGCTTGTTATTTTACTTATTTTAACTCCCGCAGCAGGCTGCAGTTCAAATCTGGTAACAGCAGGGCCTCTGCTTATATCAATTATCTTAGTCTGAACGCCAAAGCTTTTAAGCGTATCGACAAGCATAAGACCGTTTGTTTCCAATTCTTCCTGTATGGTTTTTGAGGAGAGAATTTTTGTATCTTCCAAAAGGTTTAGTGGCGGAAAATTATATTTTAAATCGGTTGTTTTTTCTTCGACTAAGGATTTATTTTTAGAAATTTTAGAGGACTCCTCCTTTTTAAACTTCTGATTTTTAGTTTTCTCGATAAAGGCCTTAGCGACATTTTTAACATCTTCAATATCGTTCTCATCAGGCGCATCAGGTGCAGGAGGCTTTTCTTTGTTTTGCTCAGCAGCTGTTTTAGCAGGGTGATTAAGGTCATTCAGAGTTTTCTTTAGCTTTTCAAGTGGGGAGGTGTGAGTTTTTTCCCTATCCAGCACACTTACCACAGGGTGCATAGGCATATCGTTATCAGGGTCAAGCTCTATGTCGATGTTATTAGTGCGGGAGTTTTTCTTTTTGCGAAGCTCCTCAACTCTTTTCATAGCCTGTTTTGCAGCTCTTTCTTCTTTTGCAGCGTTCTTAGATTCAGACTCTTTTTGTTGCTGTTCGGCATTTTTCTTGTACAATATATATTTTTGTCTTATGTAGATTATAAGGTCTAAAGATAGGATAAGAGCAACTACAGCTATTGAGAGTATTATGATAATTTTTGAGCCTAAATCTCCGATAAAGTACACAAGAGGATAGCCTAAGATTCCGCCTAACAGCCCACAGCCAAGACCATCTTTAGCGCTGTTAAAAAGATTTTGCAAAGCAGTAAAGTAGTCATAAAAATGGATATATGAAGCACAGGAGAAGATAAAATTGCAGGTACACATCAAAGCTACAAGCACAAATGCAAGAGCTACTTTTGTGCTCACCTTACAAAGCGGCCTTGAGGAGATATCTGATATTGTTACATACAGGAGTAATACAGGTAAAGAAACAGAGAAATTATCAAATATTCCGAGTATAAATGAGTGTAAAGAATACCAGGCTTTTTCTCCGGGCAGCAGTATCAGGAAAAAAAGCAAAACAGATATTGCTATTAGAATTACAGAAGATACAAATTTATCTCTTGAAGTACGGGTTTTTGGAGTAGTTTTATTTTTAGTTTTAGTTGAATTTCTTGTTATTTGTCTTTTTTGTGCAGAAGCTTTTGTTTTTGCAGCCAAAATATAACCTCCCGATAACAATACTAAAAAATAAGAGAGTCTTAAAAAGTCTGATTTTTATAAAGACTCTCCTGTTGAAAATCATTTTTTATTCTTATTAAATTCTATCATATTATAAAGACAATTTAAAGCATCACTTAAAGTTCCGAGTTCGTCTATAAGCCCTTCTTTGACGGCATCTATGCCGTCTAAGACTGTACCTACATCCATTACAAGTTCTTTTGTGTTCATAGAAAGCTCAGTAAAGCGTTCCAAAGATATTTTTGAGTTATCGCAAACGAATCGATTTATGCGTTTTTGCATTCTGTTAAAGTATTCAAAAGTTTGTGGAACTCCGAGCATTACTCCGGTCATTCTGACAGGATGTATAGTCATTGAAGCAGATTTTGCAATAAATGAGCGTTTAGCGCAGACAGCAAGCGGTACACCTATAGAATGTCCGCCGCCAAGTACCATAGATACTGTTGGCTTTTTCATACCGGCAATAAGTTCAGCTATAGCAAGACCTGCTTCCACATCGCCGCCGACGGTATTTAAGAGGATTATCATTCCATCTATCAAAGGGTCCTGTTCAACTGCTACAAGCTGAGGCAGAATATGCTCATATTTAGTGGTTTTGGTATCATCTGCTAATATATAATGACCCTCAATCTGACCTACTATTGTAATACATTGTATCACAAATTCACCCGTATTGGCTACAATAGAGCCGGTTTTATTTATCACAGAAGCATTTATTTCCTGATTTTGGCAGTTATTTATCATTTCTTTTTCCATCGCTGTACCTCGTTTTATAATAAAACAGCCGTCTTTATCTCAAAGACGGCATATAACAATATAATTATCGTATTTTCTAAGCTTTAATATTCATCTCTTACTTTAAAGGACTCACAATCAATACATTGGCACTTAGTCGGGTTTTTCTCGTGAGTTCCTATGCTGACATTTGGCAGTGAACAGAAATTTTGGGTTATACAATGATTTTTACACTTGCTTACACTGCATCTTATACTCTTATTTGGACTGCACTTATCCATAAAATCACCTCAAAATAAATCATTTGTATCCATTCGTAAGCCGTTAGATAGCTTACAATCATTATTGTTTGACGAAATTTTGTTTTTATGCATCAAAAATTTAAAAAAATTTAATAAATTTTTCGAGCATATACGATATAATTAAATCAACTAAGATGGAGGTGGGTTTATGAAAGCGAAGTTTTTAAGTCTTACTTTAGCAGCTTTTATGCTGATGCTTTTATCAGCGTGTGAATTAGATAATCCATTGCAGAGTATATCAGTAGACAAAAATACAGCTGCATCAATTTCATATGATTATATTCTTGATGAAGATATCTCCGGCGGACAATATATATCAGAGAATCAGGCAAAACAGATAATACTGCAAGAAGGCGGGCTTGAAAGCGAGGTTGTAATTTTTGATACTACAACATTTTCTGATACCTCAAGTCCGGTTTATCAAATCCGGTGTCTCAGCGGGGATACACACTATTCCTATTCTGTAGATGCTGTAAACGGGGATATTCTGGAAAAAACACAGGCTAATATAAATGAAGTTGATTTGTCCAGCAGTTCTCAGGCTGATTTACCCTATATAGGCGAGTCTATGGCAAAACAGATTGCTTTAGAAAGAGTCTATGGTTCGTCAGACCAGGATATAATTATGACGCTTAAAAACGAAGCAAATAAATTTATATATGAAGGGACTATACACTATAATAATTATAAATATGATTTTCGAATCGATGCAATGACAGGAGATGTTATTTACTGGTCAGCTAACAGATGATGTTAAAGTATCTTCTTTTTTGAAAATTCGTATGGCAATACAGCTCATATCATCATCGTGGGCATTACTTCTTCTGAGTTTTGCCTCGGTTACTACTTGTTCACAAAATTCCTTTTCGCTCAGGTCTTCCCACGACCTGAGCTTTTTTTCTATCCATTTATCTCCAAATGCTGTTATTCCGTCTGAAACCATAAGAATACAATCCCCATCATCAAGCTCTGTTTCGTCTTTTGTAACGCTAATCTCATTTAATATACCCAGTGGTAAGCCGGGGTTTTCAAACCTTAAAACCCTGTTGTCTTTCTTTGCAAAGCTTGGCGCAGCACCGGCTTTATAAATTTTAACAAGACCGCTGAAAAGATCTATTATAATTAAATCAAGAGTTGCAAAAGATTCATCGGTCGACTTAACAGAAATCGAGGAGTTTACTATATTCAAGACAGATTTATGCCGAAGTCCGGCTTTTATGAGCTTTTCACTTATGCCGCAGGCCATTGCAGCATCTACAGCGGCTTTAGCCCCGCTGCCCATACCATCGCTTAAAATAAAGACAATATGCCCCTGAGCGTCATTGAAAGTTTTAAAGCTGTCACCGCATAAAGTCTGTTTTTGACATATGTGCTGTTTTACAGCATACGATACTTCATAGTTTGCTCTTTGACACAGCTGAACTCTTGTTAATTCATTTGTTGTGTTGATTAGCGGAGTGTCAAGTTTACAGCCGCAGATATATTCTATGTCATTTATAAGTTCAGGAGTAAAGTCAGAATGTGATACTATTCCGTAAACTTCCATTTCGACTATTATATGGTTTTGTAAATCAGAACGACAAATAGCATTTTCTACGCTTATATTGCTGTTTTTGAGCAGTCTTATTATCATTTCGGATTGCTTAGGATAAAACTGCCCGAAATCTTTTACATTTTCTGATATATCGCTTAATATGTTACTCATAGTATAATATTGGCTACTAACAACACTGCGTATTTCAGCTATCCTCTGACTTGCGTTTATGTTTTCGTGATATTTGTCATATTCCTGTTTAATAAGCCCGGTTATACGATAAAGTCTGGGGCATTTTTTTCTGAATGATTCGGGAAAGTCATCTTCGTCGATAATTTTGCCGTCTTTTGATTTTTCAGATATTTTTTTAAAAAGCCTGTTTGTTTTGTCATAGTCTTTATTCCAACACATATTTTTTATGCCACAATTTTTACATACTGAAACAGCAACTTTTTGGTGTATGTTTTCAAAATCAGTGATATTTGAAAGCTTCATTTTTGAAGCAACTTTATCTACTGATGAAGAGATGGATAATACAGCCTGCGCTGAAAAGTCAAGCTTCATAATAAGATTTTTCTTTAAGCTTTCAAAATGTTTCTGTGATATACCGTTACTGAATATAAGTTTAAGTTTAGAGGCATATTTTTTGGGAACGAGCATAAATATTAGGGAGGCGGCAAATATTTCATAAGCAGAAGTCAAACTGCCTGCAGGATTTGAAGACTGAAAAGATAAGATAAGATTTGACAAGATAAACGATAAGCTGACGGCTAACTTTCCTAAAGGGGAGAATATTCCCGATATAAGTCCTCCTAAAGCATAAGCTCCTGTAATATGGCTTACTGATAAGTTTTGCAGCGAGATCAAAACACCTGCTGCTACTCCACTTATCGTGCCGCCTGAAACAGAACCAAAATAGGCACAAAATAAAACCGTCAGTATTGCAAGGATTCGGCCTAAGGAAAGCCCTGAGATACTGATGTTTGTGAAGGCAAGAAGAAGTATGTAAAAGCTTAGGATTATAGAGGCTAACTCCTGTTGGCTCAGACTATGGATGCCGGAATTTGAGGATAATGTTTGTGTTGTCTGAGTGAAAAAATATGTAGCAGCGGCACAAATAAGTGTTTCAATGAGGTACGCTATTAACAATGAGCTGTCCGTTTTACTGCCTGTAAAAGACATAACAAGGCCTGTTGCAAACAGCGGAAGTACCGACAAGAGCATATTAAACACAGTGTGTCGTTTTATTATATTCAGATCCTCAATTATCCATCTTATTGCCATTATAGACAAGACTGTTGCAATATATCGAAAGCTCTCATTTATAACACTTGGATAAAAACAACCTATTATCACACCGGCTGAACAGGCAAAAAGATTATTCATCGGACTGCAGGCAACCAAGGCTATTCCAAAGGGCATATAGCTGCTTAATATTGTACTGCGAGAACAGATAAAGCCCAAAGATAGATATAGTATTTGATAAAGAAGACTTTTGATGAATACAACTGATGATATGTTAGCGTTAAAATTTTCTCCGATTCTTGATTTAGTGTTTGCAAAATATTTTGACTTCAATTTATCGCACCGCCTTTTATAATACTTTAGTTATATAAATTTATTATAAATATTTATAAGGCGGATATTTGTCGTAATTTCGCTTATCAATTTAACTGATATTATCAAATAAAAAAACACACCTGCAAAAGAAGGTTTCTTTGCAGGTGTGTTACATTATTTATAATCGTTTGCTTATTTCGACTAAAAATTCTTCGGTGTTTACGGCTTTTTTATTTTCAAGATTTGATAAAGCATACAGGTCTTTAGTCATAATGCCGTCTTCTATTGTTTTTATAGAAGCCTGTTCAAGTCTGTCTGCGAAGTCTTTTAATTCCTCGTTATTATCAAGGATTGCTCTTTTTCTCAGTGCACCGCTCCAGGCAAATATTGTGGCAATAGAGTTTGTAGAAGTTTCTTCGCCTTTAAGATGCTTATAATAATGTCTTTGAACAGTACCGTGAGCAGCTTCATATTCATATACTCCGTCAGGAGAAACCAAAACAGATGTCATCATAGCAAGGCTGCCAAATGCAGTTGCAACCATATCAGACATAACATCGCCGTCATAGTTTTTGCAAGCCCATATATAACCGCCCTGTGAACGGACAACTCTTGCAACAGCATCATCAATAAGGGTGTAGAAGTATTCAATGCCGGCAGCATCGAATTTTTGTTTATATTCATTTTCAAAAATCTCAGCAAAGATATCTTTGAAATGATGATCGTAAGTTTTGGATATAGTGTCCTTAGAGGAGAACCACAGATCTTTTTTGCAGTCAAGCGCATAATTAAAGCAGGAACGGGCAAAGTTTGCAATACTGTTATCGGTATTATGTATGCCTTGTATAATTCCATCGGAATTAAAATCGTGAATCAATGCGGTTTCTGTTGAGCCGTCTTGATTTGTTACGAGTAATTCAGCTTTTGCACCTGCTTTCACTTTCAGCTCTGTGTTTTTATATACATCGCCATAAGCGTGACGAGCTATAGTAATAGGTTTAGTCCAGGTTGGTATGAATGGAGTAATACCTTTTACGACAACAGGAGTTCTGAAAACTGTGCCGTCAAGAATTGCTCTTATTGTGCCGTTAGGAGATTTCCACATTTGAGTAAGGTTATATTCATCGACTCTTTGAGCGTTTGGAGTAATAGTCGCACATTTAACGGCAACACCATATTTTTTTGTAGCTTCGGCAGAATCGAAAGTAACCTGATCTTTTGTTTTTTCCCTGTTTTCAAGCCCTAAGTCGTAGTATTCGGTTTTCAGATCAACATACGGTAGAATAAGTATATCTTTTATCATCTTCCAGATAACTCTGGTCATTTCATCCCCGTCCATCTCGACAAGGGGAGTTTGCATTTTTATTTTTTCCTGCATTAAACAAGACCTCCTTAATTAGTAAGATTTAGTTTTGCTCTTTTGTATAGTTGAGCAAACCGCCTGCAAGTATAATATCGCGCTGCATTTTTGAAAGCTGAGGAATAACCTCAAAGGTTGTGCCTTTTGTAACATTTTTTACGGTTAATAAACCGGTCGGATTATTTTTCAAAGATGTTATTAAATCGTCTAAGACAAGCTTGTCAAGCATAGAGATATTATCATAATCGCTCTCATTTTTAAACACAAGCGGAAGTATTCCTGCATTGACAAGGTTAGCACCGTGGATTCTTGCAAAAGATTTTGATATAACCGCTTTTATACCAAGGTAAAGCGGAACTAAAGCGGCGTGCTCACGGGAAGAACCTTGTCCGTAATTAAGACCGCCGACTACTATGCCGCTTGGATACTCTTTGCAGCGGCTTGGGAAATCTTTATCGCAAACAGTGAAGCAGAAGTTTGAAAGGTAAGGAATGTTTGAACGATAGGGCAGAATCTTAGCGCCTGCAGGCATAATATGGTCAGTGGTTATGTTATCGCCGACTTTAAGTAATACATTTGATTCTATTGTGTTTTCAAGCTTTTCTGTTTTCGGGAAAGGCTTGATATTAGGACCTCTTAAAATTTCTATGTTGTCAGCTTCATCTTCAGCAGCCGGAGGAATTATCAAATTATCGTTTATGACAAAGCTCTCAGGCTGTTTGATGTCGCTTTTCTGGCCGAAGGTTCTGGGGTCTGTGAATACTCCGGTGATTGCAGATACTGCAGCAGTTTCAGGGCTTACAAGATAAACCTGACCGTCAGCAGTACCGGAACGGCCCTCGAAGTTTCTGTTAAAGGTGCGAAGTGAAACGCCTTTTGAGTTCGGTGACTGTCCCATACCGATACAAGGACCGCAGGCACATTCTAAAACTCTTGCGCCTGAAGCGATTATATCTGCTAATGCACCGTTTTGAGCAAGCATATTAAAGACTTGTTTTGAACCGGGTGCGATTGAGAGGCTGACATTATCATTTACTGTATGGCCTTTTAAAATAGAAGCAACAGTCATAAGGTCGGTAAAGGAAGAGTTAGTGCAGGAACCGATACAGACCTGGTCGACTTTTTGACCGCTTAATTCTTCGATAGATTTGATATTATCAGGGCTGTGAGGGCAGGCAGCAAGAGGTACAACCTTGTCAAGATCGATCTCGATAACACGGCTGTAAACAGCATCGTCATCAGCACAAAGCTCTTTGTAATCGGCTTCTCTGCCTTGAGCCTTGAGAAATTCTCTTGTTATTTCGTCTGATGGGAAGATAGAAGTAGTAGCACCAAGTTCAGCACCCATATTTGTGATAGTGGCTCTTTGAGGAACGCTTAAAGATTTAACGCCTTCTCCGGAATATTCTATGACATGAGAAACGCCGCCTTTTACGGACAAGATTCTTAAAACTTCGAGGATAATGTCTTTAGCAGACACCCAATCTCTTAGTTTGCCGTTAAGTTTTATATTTATAACGCCGGGCATTTGTATATGATAAGCGCCGCCGCCCATAGCAACAGCAACATCAAGACCGCCAGCACCCATTGCAAAACATCCGATACCGCCGGCTGTAGGAGTATGGCTGTCAGAACCGATAAGGGTTTTACCCGGTATTGCAAAGCGTTCAAGATGAACCTGGTGACAAATACCGTTTCCGGGCTTTGAGAAATATATTCCGTGTTTTTTAGCTATTGACTGGATAAATCTATGGTCATCAGCATTTTCAAAACCTGTTTGTAAGGTGTTATGATCTATATAAGCAAGAGATTTCTCTGTTTTTACTCTTTTAACGCCCATAGCTTCAAACTCAAGATAAGCCATAGTACCGGTTGCATCCTGAGTAAGAGTCTGATCTATTCTTAATCCTATATCTTCACCTTGCTTCATTTCTCCTGAAACAAGATGCGCTTTTATAATTTTCTCAGCTAAAGTTAATCCCATAAATTAAAACCTCCAATAAAAAAATACAATAAGTTAATTATTTCATAAAAAGTCGTAGGTGTCAAATAAAAACATATTTTTTAGCGTATATATTTTATTGTATAGTATAATCGGGAAAAAAGAGTTATAAATAAATTAAAAATAAATGTAAAAAAATTATTAAATTGAAAAATTACCCTTGACTAAACAGAACAAGAGTTATAAAATAGTGTTAGCACTCAAACTTAATGAGTGCTAATTAAGTGCTTTTGTTACCTTAATGTGGAAAGTGCGATAATCAATAATCAGGATCTATAAAATCTTGTTTGATTTATATCTATATTTTTAGGAGGAATTTATTATGACTATTAAACCTTTAGCAGACAGAGTTGTCATAAAAGCAGAGGAAGCTCAGGAAACTACAAAAAGCGGTATCGTTTTAACTTCAGCAGCTCAGGAAAAACCACAAATCGCTACAGTTATTGCTGTTGGACCCGGAGGCCTTGTCGATGGCAAACAAGTCGATATGTATGTTAATGTCGGCGATAAAGTTATCACAGGTAAATATTCCGGTACAGAAGTTAAATTCGATGACCAGGAATATAAAATCGTTCGCCAATCAGATATACTCGCTATTGTAGAGTAATCAGAAAAACGATAAAACAATAAAGATTATCTATTGAATTTATTATAACCTAAAGTAAGAAAGGATGCAGATATTATGGCAAAACAAATAGCTTATGGCGAAGAAGCAAGAAAAGCTCTTCTGGCAGGTATCAACCAATTAGCTGATACTGTAAAAATTACTCTCGGACCTAAGGGCCGAAATGTTGTTCTTGATAAAAAATTCGGAGCACCTCTTATTACAAATGACGGTGTTACTATAGCTAAAGAAATCGAACTTGATGACCCATTTGAAAATATGGGCGCTCAGCTTGTAAAAGAAGTTGCTACAAAAACAAACGATTTAGCCGGCGATGGTACTACTACAGCTACTTTGCTTGCTCAATCTCTTATCCGCGAGGGTATGAAAAATGTTGCAGCAGGCGCAAATCCGATGATCCTCAAAAACGGTATCCAAAAAGCTGTAGATGCAGCGGTAGAAACAATAGTCGGAAATTCACAGGAAATTACCTGTAATGAGGATATCGCAAGAGTTGCTACTGTTTCTTCATCAAGTGAAGTGGTTGGTAACTTAATAGCAGAAGCTATGGATAAAGTTACTTCAGACGGCGTTATTACTGTTGAAGATTCAAATACCGCTGAAACTTACTCAGAAGTAGTTGAAGGTATGATGTTCGACAGAGGCTATATCACTCCATATATGGTCACAGATACAGAAAAAATGGAAGCAATTATTGATGATGCTTATATTTTAATCACAGATAAGAAAATTGCTAATATTCAGGAAATCTTACCGCTACTTGAGCAAATTGTTCAAACAGGTAAAAAATTACTCATAATCGCAGAAGACATCGAGGGCGAAGCTCTTTCTACATTAGTTGTAAACCGTTTGCGCGGAACATTCACTGTTGTAGGTGTTAAAGCTCCGGGCTTTGGCGACAGAAGAAAAGATATGCTCCAGGATATCGCTATCTTAACAGGCGGTACTGTAATATCAGAAGAAGTAGGTCTTGAACTTAAAGATACTACTATTGCTCAACTCGGAAGAGCTCGTCAGGTAAAAGTGGACAAAGAAAACACTATCATTGTTGACGGCGCAGGAGATGTTGGCGCAATAAAGGGCAGAGTTTCTCAAATAAGAGCTCAAATCGAAGCAACCACATCAGACTTCGACCGCGAAAAATTATTAGAGCGTCTTGCAAAATTAGCAGGCGGCGTAGCTGTAATAAAAGTAGGTGCAGCTACTGAAATAGAAATGAAAGAGAAAAAATTACGCATCGAAGATGCTTTGGCAGCTACAAAAGCAGCTGTTGAAGAAGGTATAGTAGCAGGCGGCGGAATCGCTTTGATGAACGCTATCCCAAGCGTACAAAACTTGCTTGAGCAAAGTGAAGGCGATGAGAGAACAGGTGTTAATATTGTTCTTAAAGCTCTTGAAGAACCACTTCGTCAAATCGTAATCAACGCAGGTCTTGAAGGCTCAGTTGTAGTACAGGAAGTCAAAAAAGCTAATAAAGTTGGCTATGGCTATAATGCGTTAACGGATACCTACGGCGAGATGATCTCTGCTGGTATAGTTGACCCGACAAAGGTAACTCGTTCAGCTCTTCAAAACGCAGCTTCAGTTGCAAGTATGGTTCTCACAACAGAATCTATCATCTCTGATATAAAAGAGCCTGCTGCTCCAATGGCTCCGGGAATGGACCCATCAATGGCAGGAATGTATTAATATAAACTATAAAAATATAATAAACTAAACCTTACACTCCGCTGCGGATTATGATATCTGCAGCGGATTTATTTTAGAAAAAACTTGATTTTTGAAAAGTTAAATGATATAATAATAAAGTTATCCGGGTGTGGCGCAGTTTGGTAGCGCGCTTGAATGGGGTTCAAGAGGCCGCTGGTTCGACTCCAGTCACTCGGACCAAGGGGGAAATCTCACAAATTGAGGTTTCCTCTTTTTTTGTACCCTTTTAAACAAAACTTTAATATATGATACATAAAATTTTAAATAAATTGTTAATTTTTATACTTGATAAAATATCGGTATAAATGTAAAATAATATTATATTATTATGGTGAGCCTTTGGGAGTGATTTGAATTGACTAAAGAAAAATCAAAACGTACTAAAAGAATAATTTTTATATCCGTAGCTGTAGTGTTAGCTCTTATCGTGGGGGGAGTTGCATATTTTTTTGTATGGTATAATTCTACTGACGATGATTCACTCAATGAAGTGAAAAAACGAGGCGTTTTAAGAGTAGGTATATTAGCTGACGATATTGTAACAGATGAGGTTATTTTATCTAATGAGGGCGATAATATGGATACGCTGATAGCCCAAAGATTAGCAAAAGACCTCGGAGTAGAACTTGAAATCAAAAGATTAAGCTTAGAAGAAGGACTTGCAAACCTGTTGCTTGACTTTATAGACTGCTTTATATCTTTTAGCATCAATACTATAAACCCCGGAGATTATGACATATCCTATAGCATCCCGTTTATAAAAAATGATGCGGTTCTCGTAACAAGAGATATCGGCCGCGAATTGAAAATAGACAGAATTGATGCCAATATAAAAGTAGGCTATATACAAGTTGAGGGTACATATTTTAATGAGTTGGTAAAAACTTATCAAAATAAATATTTAATGTCTCACTTTGAGTGCTATGGATATAAAAATTTCGGCAGTATGTATGGGGCATTGGCAGCAGGAGAAATTGATGCGCTGATAGACGGACAGGCATATTTTAAATATAGATCAAAAGGTGCCCCGGATTTGGTTACAGTTGATTATACAAACGGTAAAAATTTCTCATTCGGACAAACTTCCTGGGGAATACTGTTTGATAAAGTTGATATATTATTAAAAGATTATGTCAACGAAGAATTAACTAAAATGGCTAAAGAAGGCTATCTTTCAAAATTATCAAAGGCGGCTTTCGGTGAGGACTTAGTAAATGTTGCTCTGGATTATACAGGCGCATTGAATGAAAAGAAAAGCTCTTCAAAAGAAGAGGAATCTTCTTCAAAATCAAGCAGCTCATCTAAAAAAAGCTCAAAGAGTTCATCAAGCTCATCAAGCTCAAAAAGCTCGTATTCTGAAAGTTCATCTAAATCGTCAAGCTCAAAAAGTTCATCTTCAAAATCTTCAAGTTCAAAATCCGAAAGCTCATCTTCTAACTCTGAAAGCTCAAAAAGCTCATCAGATTCAAGTGAAAATACTGTTTCTGATTAAATTGTGCAAAACAGGGTAAGTTTAATAGTATATTGAGGAGGACTGTAACAGTGAATATATCAAGAATACAAAAAACAATTTTAATAGTAGATGACGATGAGAATATTTGCGAATTATTAAGACTATATACCGAAAAAGAAGGCTATAAGACCTTTATAGCAAACAGCGGAAGTAAGGCATTAGAGCTTTTTGTCAAAGAACAACCCTCTCTTGTACTGCTCGATATAATGCTGCCTGATTTGGACGGCTGGCAAATATGCAGAATCATAAGAGAAAAATCAGATTGCCCGATAATAATGCTCAGCGCAAAGGGCGAGGTTTTTGATAAGGTGTTAGGCCTTGAGTTAGGTGCAGATGACTATATTGCAAAGCCCTTTGAGGCAAAAGAAGTCTTAGCAAGAATAAAGGCGGTTTTGAGAAGAAGTCAAACAGATATCAAGCCAAAATCAAAAGAAGTTTCCTATGATAAGCTATATATAAATATGACAAACTATGAGCTTAAAATCTGCGGTAGTGATGTTGAAGCACCGCCAAAAGAAATAGAACTTATATATCATTTGGCAAGCAACCCAAACAGAGTCTACACAAGAGATCAGCTTCTTGATGAAGTATGGGGCTTTGATTATTACGGAGATTCAAGAACAGTAGATGTACATATAAAAAGGTTAAGAGATAAGCTTGAGGGTGTGTCAGACGGCTGGAAGCTGAAAACCGTTTGGGGAGTAGGCTATAAGTTTGAGGTGAAAACTCCCGGTGAGATATAGAGATCGTATATTCAGACAATATGTGGTTTTAAGCACAGCAGTAATTACTGCGAGCTTTTTGCTGCTGGGCGTTGTACTTATGATATTTATGTCTGACTATTGGAAAAGAGATAAGGCTCAGACTTTAGATAAAGTAGCTCAGAGTGTTGCATACCTGTCTCAAAATAATCTTTTAAAAGCTAATAATAAGCTTTATATGACAAACTCAGATGCGATACAAAGCTTTATTGATCTGTTTTCTAAAACCTGCGATGTGGATTTATTGATCGTTGATAACAGCGGAAATATATTTATGTGTTCATCAGGAAATGATGATTATAATACCAAGCATAAAATTTCGGAAACGGTGATAAGAGAATGGCAGGCAGATAAAACCTGCAGAAGCAGTGACTTAGGCGGCTTTTTTGAAAACCAAAGACTTGTATCTGCTTATCCGGTAGAGATCACAGTGAAAAACAGACAGGAAATCGTTGCACTTGCATTCGTTACAACCGGTTCCCAATATTATGATATGTTTTTGGAAGACTCTACAAAGGCTATTATAATTATATTCATAATAGTCTTTTTGTTGTCGTCAGCTATTATGATATATCTTAACTATAATACCTACAGACCTATAAAACAGATTTCTGTCGCAGTCAGAAATTTCACAAAGGGCGACTTCAGCCAAAGGGTTAAAATTCAGAGAAATGATGAAATAGGTGACTTAGCACAGGCATTTAATAATATGGCAGAAAGCTTATCGGTGTCAGAAGATGCAAGAAGGTCGTTTATTGCTAATGTGTCACACGAACTTAAAACCCCTATGACGACTATATCAGGCTTTATAGACGGAATTATAGACCAAACTATTCCGCAGGAAAAAGAAAAATATTATCTTGAGATAGTGTCTGAGGAAACTAAAAGATTATCAAGACTTGTAACTATGATGCTCGACCTTTCAAGAATAGATAATGACAGTATGGAGCTTAGAAAAGAAAAAGTAAATATTACAAGCATAATTGCAAAAATAATCATAGGCTTTGAAAAAAGAATAGAAGAAAAAAATATAAACATCTACGGCTTAGACAATATATCCGATATAACATTGCTTGGCGATTATGACAAGCTTTATCAGGTCGTTTATAACCTTATTGATAATGCTGTTAAATTTACTCCTGATAACGGTTATATAAACATTATTGTAAAACAAGAGGATAAAATAGTAAGCGTCGAGATAGAAAACAGTGGAATGGGTATATCTGCTGAAGATGTTCCGTTTATATTCGATAGATTTTATAAAACAGATAAGTCAAGAAGTAAAGATAAAAAAGGTATGGGCTTAGGCCTTTATATAGTAAAGAAAATTATAAACCTTCATAGCGGCAATATCGAAGTGCAAAGCATAGAGGGAGAATATTGTGTTTTTAAATTCTGGTTGCCTATTAAATAAATTTAAAAAAATAGGAGGATTGAAAATTGGCTCTTGATGGGATATTCCTAAGCTGTATATGCGACGAAATACAAAAAACTGCAGCAAATGCAAAGGTGGATAAGATTTATCAGCCTGCAAAAGATGAACTGGTCATAAATCTCAGAACAAAAAACTGAAATAAAAAATTGTTTCTATCCTCTAAATCTGATGGCGGAAGAATATGTTTTATCGACAGAAAAACCGATAATCCTGAAAAACCTCCAATGCTTTGTATGCTCTTTAGAAAAAAACTAATAGGAGCTAAATTGATAAAAATAACTCAGGCCTGTCTTGACAGACTGGTTAAATTAGAGTTCGATGCCTTTAATAATATCGGAGAACTCAAAAAATTATATCTGGTAGTAGAACTTATGGGAAAACAAAATAATGTTATACTGCTTGATGAAAATGAAAAAATTATAGATGCGCTAAGAAGAGTCGGCTTTGAAAGTGCTAACAGCAGAATTATAATGCCGGGCGTAAAATATCAACAGCCCGCCTTCCAAAATAAAAAAATATTAACAAGCAGCAGTGTAAGCGAAATCTTGCAGACAATAGAAGAAAATCTCAAAATAAAAGAAAATCTGTCCGATGCAATATTGCTCTCTTTGCAGGGTATATCACCGGTTATATGCAGGGAAATAGAGTTTTTTGTGAAAGAAAACAATCATAATCTTGCAACGGAGATTGAAAACCTTAAAAATATCGCACAAAATAAAACTGCTAAACCGTATATGGTGATAACAAAAGACCAAAAACCGCTGGATATAGCGTTTTTGGATATAAAGCAGTACGGCAATTTTGCAAGGTGTCAAGAACAGGATTCTTTTAGTAAAGCGGCTGATGACTTTTATGTGCTGAAAACTACGGCAAATGATATGAGCACATACTCAAGAGAAATAATACATAAAGTCAATTCGATAAAATCAAGACTTTTAAAAAAAATAAGCCGTCAGACTCAGGAACTTGAAAACAGCCAAAAAAGAGATAAATATAAGGTTATGGCGGATGTTCTAAGCGCAAATATCTATCTTCTCAAAAAAGGTATGGAATGTATAACTTTGGATAACTTCTATGATAACACTAAAATAAATATCACACTTGACCCGAAATCTAACCCCTCTCAGAATATACAGCTTCTTTATAAAAAATATAAAAAGGCTGTAACTGCTGAAAAAATATTAAAAAATGAAGTTGATAAAGCATATAAAGAAGTAGAATATCTTGAATCGGTACTCGATTCACTCAGCAGAATAAAGTGCAGAGATGATTTGCTTGAAATTGTCGAAGAACTCTATGAACAAAAGTATATAAACAGAGTAAAATCAAAACAGAAAAAAAAGGCCGGCTTTAACCCTAAAATGTATAAACTCGATTCCGGAAGTGTAATTTTAGTCGGAAGAAACAACAAAGAAAACGATATCCTTACTCTTAAATATGCTAAAAAAGATGATGTATGGCTCCATATCAAAGATATGCCAGGCTCCCATACGATAATCTCCCGCAGCGACAATAGCCCCGTTTCAGACGACGATCTCTATAAGGCGGCCTGTGTTGCAGCATATTACAGTAAAGCTAAAAATTCAGGCAAGGCAGCAGTCGATTATACCTGCATAAGAAATGTCAAAAAGCCTAAAGGCGCTAAACCCGGTATGGTCATTTATGTCAATTATAATACTCTTTATGTGAAACCTGAGGATCTCAGTCAGCAAATCTGAATACTAAATGTATAAAATGCGTGAATTAAACTCGTTTTGTGCGTTTTTAAACTTTTTGTCACCTTAGCATATTATATGTTGAGGTGATAGCTGTGTTTGAAGCATTATTTTTATCCGTTTTAATCGTTCTTATCTGTATAGGCCTTGCCGATTTGTTCTGCGGAGTTATATCTCTTGTGCTTTCAGGAAGAAATAAAAAAAATAAAAATTTAATAATGGTATCTGTAAATGAAAATCCTGAACAGACAGAGTTCTTACTAAGAAGTATCGCTTATAGATTTAAACTCGGAAACTGGGGTAAAGACAGTAAGATAATATGCGTTTATGACGGTGAAAATCAGGAAATTAAAAAAATATGTCAGTCCCTTTGTAAAGAGTACGCCTTTATGGAACTGAAAAATTCAAAACAACTGGGAGGAATAATCAATAACTTATGAGTTTGCAAAATTATGATGGACAGCTTTTGGAAATAACCGGAATTATAGATAGGGTGATTTTTAAAAATCAGGAAAATGGCTATACCGTTTTAGATATAGACTGTAATGGCAGCTTAATAACCGCTGTGGGCGAATTACCGTTTATCAACGAGGGGGAAAATATAAAGGCTGTAGGATCTTTTAAGGAACATCCAAACTTCGGTAAACAGTTTGTGATTAAAGCCTATGAGAAAACTATGCCTGATAATGCACAGGCAATAAGTAAATACCTTTCCTCAGGAGTGATAAAGGGAATAGGAAAGATAACAGCTCAAAGAATTGTAAACCGCTTCAAAGAGGATACACTAAAAATAATAGAAAATGCTCCGCTTGAATTAACAAAAATTAAGGGGATCTCAAAAGAAAAAGCTCAGATGATTTCAGATGAATTTAAAAATATAACCGGAATAAGAGAAATTATGATGTACTTTTTTGAGTTTTCCGTCACCGTTCAGGAATGTATCAGAATCTGGAAAAAATTTGGAAACAGTGCAATAACTGAAGTGAAAAATAATCCGTATGCGATTTGTGATGATGAAATAAAAATAAGCTTTGAAAAAGCAGAACAAATAGCGTTGAGCCTTTCAAAACCTCTTGATGATTTGCTAAGATTACAATATGGTGTCCTATATGTGCTAAAACATAATATGCTAAACGGACATACCTGCATACCAAATGATAAACTAATCCCGCTTTGTGCGAAATATTTGCAGGTTAGCGATGACTTAATAAACAACGCGGTCAAAGAACTCTTAAAAGAAGAAAAAATAGTGGAGTTTAATTTAAAAAACAGAGAGTATATAGCTCTTGAAGATATACATCAAAGCGAAAAATTTTGCGCCCAAAGACTAAAACTGATGCTGAGTTACCCGCCAAACAGTATTAGTGACTGCGAAAAGAAAATAGAACAAATAGAACAAAAAAATAAAATTAAATATGCAGAAAAACAAAAACAAGCTATAAAAAATGCAATGCAAAAGGGCCTGCTCATTATGACCGGCGGACCTGGTACGGGAAAAACAACTACGATTAAGGCAATAATCAGCGTTTTAGAGCAAAATTCCGAAGATGTGGTTTTAGCAGCTCCTACAGGCAGAGCAGCTAAAAGAATGACAGAACTCACAGGAGCACCGGCTAAAACTATTCATAGACTTCTCTGTGCCGAGTTTTGCGAAAAAGATGGATATAAGTTTACTAAAAATGAGAAAAATCCTCTCCGGTGCGATGCTGTCATTTTAGACGAACTCTCAATGGTCGATCTTAAAATGTTCGACGCACTCCTCAAAGCTCTCCCTCTTAACTGCAGACTCATTATGATAGGAGATAGCGACCAGCTGCCCTCAGTAGGTGCGGGAAATGTTCTAAAAGATATGATAGATTCAAATGCTTTACCTGTCGTTGTGCTAAACGAAGTCTTTAGACAGTCGCTCAAAAGCCTCATAGTTACAAATGCTCATAAAATAGTCTGCGGAGAATATCCGCAGCTTATGTCTGTGGATAAAGATTTCTTCTTCCTTGATAAATTCAGCACAGAGGAAATTATGGAAACTGTAGCCGAATTATATATAAGCAGACTGAAAAAAGCTTATAACTATAACCCTCTTGAGGATATACAAATCTTAACCCCGGGCAGAAAAGGCAATCTTGGCAGCATAGAGATAAACAAGTATATCCAGAAACACTTAAACCCCGCCTCCGCGAAAAAGAATGAGATAAATAAAAACGGCTTTGTTCTCCGCGAGGGAGATAAAGTTATGCAAATAAAAAACAACTATGACATAAACTTTACAAGAACCGACGGAACTTTAGGTTCAGGCATTTTTAACGGCGATATCGGAATAATAGAAAATATAAACAGGAAAACAAAAGAGGTAATAGTCAGCTTTGATGATAAAATTGTACTCTACCAAAAGGACGATGCTGATGACTTGGAACTTGCATATGCGATAACTATACACAAGGCTCAGGGAAGTGAGTTTAAGGCGGTTATTATGCCAATGTTTTTTGGCGCAAAACAGCTTTGCTATAGAAATTTATTGTATACAGCGGTAACAAGAGCAAAAAATATCTTAGTTATGTTGGGAATTAAAAAAATAGTTAATGATATGGTGGATAACAACAGAAGAGCTAAACGATATACCGCACTTTGCGATTTTTTAAGGGAAGAAAATGAAGATAATAGATAACTTAATCAGGTGCTTCTATCCTGATAGATGCCTTATTTGTAAAAATATACTCGAAATAGAACGAAACAGAGGTATATGCAAAAACTGTGAGGAAAATACACAGGGCTGCGACATAAGATATATAGACCTAAGCTTTGAAAGAGAAAATGAAATTATATCTGAAAAAGTTTATTGCATATCAGCATTTTATCTCACAGGAAAAATTAAAAAGATGATATATGCCTATAAATTCAACGAGAAAACTTCATATGCCGAGTTGTTCGCTTCTGAAATGAATATCAAACTGAAAAAAGAACTGCCTAATGCAGCGGCTGACTTTGATTATGTTACATATATACCGCTTTCAAAAAAGGATAAGTCTAAAAGAGGCTATGACCAAAGTGAGCTTATTTGCAAAAAATTCAGTAAGTACTCAGGCGTTAAGTTAAAAAGACTTTTAGCTAAGGTAAAAGATAATAAAGTTCAGCACCAGCTTACGGCAAGTCAAAGACAGGAAAATGTTATAGGAGTATATAAGGCGATAAATGAAAAATTTATAAAGGGAAAGAAAATTATACTCTGTGATGATATAGTTACGACAAAAAGCACCTTAAAAGAGGGCTGTAAAGAACTCTTTAAGGCCGGTGCTTCTGAGATTATTTGTGTAACGGCTACGACAACGGAGTATAAAAGTAAGTGGGAGTGATAAAATAAGTATATGGAAGATAAACTGGAACTGTTAAAAAAAGAATGTCTTGAATGTCAAAAATGTCGGCTTTTTAAAACACGACAAAATGTAGTATTTGGCAAGGGAAGTGTGGAGGCAAAGGTTATGTTCATAGGCGAGGGCCCGGGTGAACAGGAAGATCTGCAGGGCGAACCGTTTGTCGGCCGTGCGGGGAAGTTGCTTGATAAAATGCTCAAAGCTGTTGATTTGAACCGCGAAAGCGGAAAAATATATATAACCAATATAGTTAAGTGCAGGCCACCGAAAAACAGAGACCCTCAAACAGATGAACAGCAGGCGTGTATAAACTATCTGTACAGACAAATAGAACTTATAAACCCTGAAATTATAGTCTTCTTAGGCAGAATATCAGCTAAAAAACTAATGAAAGATGATATAAAAATAACAAAAGAACACGGAATCCTCTATAGGAAAAATAATATGCTGATGATGGCTATGCTCCACCCGTCAGCACTACTGAGAACTCCGTCTTTAAAACCCGAAGCCTTTGAAGATTTTATAAAATTAAGAAGCTTAATCTCAGGCGAAAAAGAATATGAAGTAATACAACTGTAAAAGACAGACAAAAATATAACTGTATTGTGTAAAATATTGTGTTTTTTGTTGAAAATGTATTTTTTAGTCAAAAATATTTGTATAATATAGTTTTTTCTCTTGCAAATTTTACCTAAAAGGTGTATTATATTATCGGTAAATTACCTCAAAAGGGTAATTATAGAAATTTTTTTGGAGGTACGAAAATTATGGCTATTAAAGTTGGTATTAATGGTTTCGGTCGTATTGGCCGTTTGGTTTTCAGAGCTGCAATGGCAAGACCTGATAAATTCGAAGTTGTTGGAATCAATGATCCGTTTATCGGTCTTGACTATATGGTATACATGATTAAATATGATACCGTTCACGGAAGATTTAATGGTGAGGTTAAAGTCGAAGGAGATAAACTCTCTGTAAACGGCCAACTCATCAACATCTATGCTCAAAGAGATCCTGCTGAGATTCCTTGGGCAGAGTGTGGCGCAGAGTATGTTGTAGAATCAACAGGCGTTTTCTGCACAACAGAAAAAGCTTCTGCTCACTTCAAAGGCGGTGCTAAGAAAGTTGTTATTTCTGCTCCTGCTAAAGATAAAGAAACTCCAACATTCGTTTGCGGAGTTAACCTTGACAAATATACAAAGGATATGAAAGTCGTTTCAAACGCTTCTTGCACAACAAACTGCTTGGCTCCTTTGACAAAAGTTATCAACGATAACTTCGGCATTGTTGAGGGCTTGATGACAACTGTTCACGCTACAACAGCTACTCAAAAAACTGTTGACGGTCCTTCAATGAAAGACTGGAGAGGTGGCCGTGCTGCTGCAGGAAATATCATTCCTTCATCAACAGGCGCTGCAAAAGCTTGTGCTTTGGTTTTACCAGAGATGAAAGGCAAATTAACAGGTATGGCTTTCAGAGTTCCTACTTTAGACGTTTCTGTTGTTGACCTTACTTGCCGTTTGGAAAAATCAACAACTTATGAGGAGATCTGTGCTGCAGTTAAAAAAGCATCTGAAAATGAAATGCAAGGTATCCTTGGCTATACAGATGAAGCTGTTGTATCATCTGACTTCTACAGTGATGCAAGAACATCAATCTTCGATGCTAAAGCAGGTATTATGTTGAATCCAAACTTCGTAAAATTAGTTTCTTGGTATGATAACGAGTGGGGTTACAGTAACAAAGTATTGTTCTTAATCGACCATATGTATCAAGTTGACAATCAATAATATCTAAAATTTCAGGGTTTTCTGAGTTTTTCTCGGAAAGCCCTTTTTTGTTGACTTCCTTTATGCTTGACTTTTTAATACAAGGTA
>JAUMXZ010000141.1 GCA_030528905.1 Clostridia bacterium
TAAAATCATATTTCCCTTCCAGCAGGTTCTGCTTACTTTCATATATAGGGTATTCATGTCCATTGTCACTTTACTAGTATCTTCTTTATTAAAATCTTAATGATTGAGTGCATTATTCTTTCTCTTTTCCATATAAACCAATAATACTAGTTTCAGTCCATCGCCAATATCATACATATCAACTTTTCGTTCCAAACTCTTATATTTTATCATGCTTTGATCCTCTTTAACGATTTGTTCACTCAATTATATCATAAACAAAAAAAGGAGGCACTCCAGATTAAAAAATAGTCCAGAACCCCTCCTCTCAATTGCTTAATATATTACAGTAACTTCGACTTCCTTCTCAATTTCCAGAAAGGATTTGCCATTAAAACATTTTTCAGAAAGAACTACATTGATAACGGACTGCGGAATATCACCTTCAATACTAATTTCATGCTTGGCAATACATTTTGCCGCATTCGGTGTACAATCCCAAATTACAAGATAGGCCTTGTTGTCATTAACCTCTGGCTGCAACACATAAGTTGTTCCGTTATACTCAAATTCTGCATCATGACAATGAGCGATTAATTCGTATAATTCATTCATTGTAATTCCTTGCATCATTTAACCCCCTTAAATAATATTTTATATTTTTCATAAAACGGGACACCTTTTTAAAGGTCAGACGGATTTGGTAATGTATTATCATCTTTGTAGAGACTTATTCTCCAATGATAGCAATAAGGTTTAATGTGCAAAAACTTTATCATTCAAGGTACCCCCGATTAAGCAGAAAACCATATATTTTTGAACAGGCCTTCGCTGAAGGTCTAGTTAGGGTCGACCATTTTTAAATAGTCAAGACGAAACGAAATATTTTCGAAATTTATTCTTGACTATTCATAGCGGGTCTCCTTATACCTTATAGTTTAAATTACATTTGGAACACTGATAATGCTCATCATATTTTAGCAGCACATCCCCTGAATCGTAAGAATCAATCAAACTCTGAACCTTATTCTCAATACAGGTATCATAATACAAATAGTACTTCTTTTCAGCTTTATTATACGCCACACGCCCTCTGGGGAAATAGTCAAAGTCTACACCATAAGTATCATAATAAAACCGATCCCATATCTCAAAATGGCTGTCTGGATACACCAGAAAATCCCCATATGCTTCCGCCTCTTTCAAATCGCAGCCATGGATCAGAAACCGCCCCTGCACATAGAAAAACAGACAAACCTGATTTTTCGCCATAATACGCACCCCCCATCAAAGCATGGTATATCTTCTCAGATACTGCAGTTCTTCCTCTGTCTTAGCAAACATCTGCAAAAATTCTGCAAAAGGATAAAAGCAGATTTCAAACGTAACACCTTTTGCTGCAAACAACGCCTTTACAGGCTCCATGATCTTTCTGAACTGATCGAATTCCTCCCGTTCTGCCTGCTCCTCTCTGTCATATCTTTCCTGCAGATCTTTCTGCATCAGAGCTTTTTTCGGAAGTGTCCATGCGCAGTTTACCAAGGTCAGTTTTTTGATTTCACGGGCTTCTTCCTTTACACAAGCCGTATAACAGGCAACTGTATGCTTGAACATCTGGAAA
>JAUMXZ010000142.1 GCA_030528905.1 Clostridia bacterium
AACACAGCACCCGCAAAATGTGGGTGCTGTCAGACTACTGACAAACCCACCATTTTCAGGTGGGTTTGTGTCGTATATGTTAAATTTTTAATAATTCTTGATAGAAATTGCTTATCCCTCTTCCAGAGGATATTTGCAATCTTTTTCATATTCTGTACCGCAGCAGTAAGCAAGCATTGTTCGGAAACTCTTTCGTTTCCACGCATACGGCAATAGCGTAGTCCGTGCAGTTCTTTTGATTCTGCAAAGCTACGCTCAATTTTTTCTTTTCGTTTTGCATATATTTCCTTACCCTCATCAGTGTGGGTGAACACATATACTTCATCTCTGTAATTTTCCCACACATGACGGCGAAGACTTTTTGTTTTTTGTTTCTCACTTAAACATTCCTCCCGTCTTGGACAATTTGCACACCTGTCATTTTTGCATTTGTATTCCTTGTAACCATTTCTGTCTGTGGTTACATATTCAAGATAATTTCTTTCAGGACAGATATACACGTCCCAGTCAGGAATGTATGTGAACTTATATTTTCCGTATTTACCTTTTTGTTGACATCCTCGCCTTTTTCCCATTGCTGCCTGTATTTTTAAATCTTCAAGTAGCATCTTGCATATTGCAGAGGTGTTGTAACCTGCATCAAGCCCTACAGTTTCCACTTCGAATCCGAATTTCTTTATCTGATATTCAAGTCTTTCTCTATATGGTTTTACATCATTTACATTTCCCGGAGTTACAAAGGTATCGGTTATGATGTTACACTTTGAATCTACTGTTCTATGGTCAAGGTAAAAAAAGCCTTGTGGTTTTCCGTCTCTGTGCATAAATCCGCTGTCGGGATCTGTTGTGCTTTTCTTAATTGTTTTGGTGGGTGTATCGTCATCAAAGTAGTTTTCATCGTCTTCATCATCAGGCTTTTTAGGGGTTTCATCAAATTTCAAAGGTTTCTTTCCGTGCTTTGCTCTATCTTCGTTAATTGCCTCGTTTAATTCCCTTATGTATTCCTAAGCTTCTACTTTAACAGTATCTTCTACGAATTTATTTTTATTGGCATTTGCTTTTAAATGTGTGCTATCTGTGTAGAGTATTTTACCATCTACAAGATTATGGTCTATCGCTTGTTTGAGTATATTTTCAAATATTTGCCTTGGAATATCTGTTCCATTAAATCTTCTTAATCTATTTTGCCATATTACACTTGCATCAGGGATTTTATCTTCTATGCCATAGCCTAAAAACCATCTGTATGCTATGTTTACCTTTACATCTTCTACAAGGCGTGTTTCGCTTCTTATTCCAAACAGATATCCGATAAACAGCATTTTAAACATTATTTCAGGCTCTATCGCAGGTCTGCCGTTATTTTCACAGTAATATGGTCTGCACAGATCATTTATGAATGAAAAATCAATGTATTTATCTATTTTTCTTAAAATATGATCTTCCGGAACTAAATCTTCTATATACACAAATTCCATTTTTCTTTGTCTGTTTGTTCCTTCTAAAAGCATCTCAACACCCCATTATTACGCTGTTTTCTATGCTTTTATTATACCATATTTCATATGATTTTTAAAGACTTTTTGAGAA
>JAUMXZ010000143.1 GCA_030528905.1 Clostridia bacterium
ATGAAGATGCAAAACAAGCTTTGGAAGAAAGACTAAAATAAAGTTTGACTTAAAGAGAGGGTAAAATAATAATGGTAACACTGATAATCGGTAACAGAGGTTCCGGTAAAACAAAAAAACTCATAGATTTAGCTAATGAGAAAGTAAAAGAAACAAAAGGCAATGTCGTAGTAGTAGAAAAAGGACAAAAGCTTACTTATAATTTATCATATCAGGCAAGACTTGTTGATGTAGATGAATATAAAATCAAAGGCTATAACGGGTTATACGGATTTTTAGGCGGAATATGTGCAGGAAATTATGACTTAACCGACATATTTGTAGACTCCACATTTAAAATTTGCGGCGATGATATGGATGAGCTCAAAAAGTTTATAGACGACATTTCAGTTCTTGCTGATAAATCTAATGTATCAATAACATTTTTGATTTCTTCAGATAAAAAATCTGTACCGGATGACTTACCTGTGGAATATATGGTATTATAATACAACTATACTATGATAATTTTTATGTTGCCTTAACAAAATAGTTAGGGCAACTTTTTTATAGGTAAATATTGACAAATAAATTATAAATGGTATTATATAACTTAGGAGAATAATGTGAAGTTTTAATTTTAGGAGGATGTTTGTGAAAAATAAGTTGCCCAAAAGTATTTCATTATTACTATCTTTAACTATTTTGTGTTTATCTGTTTTTATAGCACCGATAACCGAAGCTAAATCATATATGACGCTCTCGGAATTAAAAGAAAAGTTCCCGCATAATATGTATTGGAATCATATAGGAAGTCCATTTAATAATCCTGACGGATATACATCAACACCCTGTCCAAATCACTGGGGTTGTGATTATTATGGGAATTGCGGCTGTAATAGTTTTGGAAACTCAATACAATGCTATGGCTTTGCAAATAAATTAGCCTATGATGCATTTAGATCATATTACCCATCTTGGCCAAAGACAAGTCTTGCTAATGTCAAGCCCGGTGATGTCATAAGATACAGATATAATGGTCATTCTATATTTGTTACAGGTGTAGATGGGGATGTAATTACATATGGTGATTGTAATTCCGATTGTCGTTGTGTTATAAAGTGGGATTCGACAATAACAAAATCAGAAATAGCAGCTTCATTAACAGCGGTATATTCATCGCCGTCAACACTGACAGTAGATGAATACATAGGAACTGATGAAAACACACATAATGGTTCAGATGGAATGTTATTATTCGGAACAAACAAGGTTGTCAAAACAGGCTGGCAGATTGAAAATAACAAATGGTACTTTTTAGACCAAAACGGTAAAAAGATGACCGGCTGGATATTAGATAATGGTATGTGGTACTTCCTCGATCAAAGTGGAGTAATGGTAACCGGTTGGCTGTTTGATAATGGAGCATGGTATTTCTTAGATTCAAGCGGAGCAATGGTAAGTGGCTGGTTGTTTGATAACGGAGTATGGTATCTCTTAGATTCAAGCGGAGCAATGATGACCGGTTGGGTTGAATATGAAGGTTCTAAATATTATTTTGACGAAAGCGGAGAAATGGTAACCGGTTGGGTTGAATACGATGG
>JAUMXZ010000144.1 GCA_030528905.1 Clostridia bacterium
CCTATTGCTTTACACAAGTAAAAGGGGGATTAAACTACTGTCTCAAATTCCGGCGCCATTATAAAACGAGTAAGTAACACAAACAATACACAGATACCTTTTCTTCCTGAGCGCACCTTTTTTGTGCCCTCATGGTGTCGCATTTAATTTTGCAACGTTCATGCCACTCTCATCTCTAAAATTAGTGTTGACAATCAATTCAAAATCAGGTATTTTGCAAGTGAGTAGCAAGCAACAGTCATCTATTTCTCAAATGCTATAACTTAGAGATTTGAAACTGGGTCCAAACAGATTATGCATAATACATTCTACAAAGACAGTTTAACTAACAGAAAAACATACTTAGATGCAATAAGAATCTTAGCTATTTTTCTTGTTATTTTTAATCATACTCCAGCATACCATTTTCCATACCATCCAGGCGGAGAGCAATACAACATATATGTTATGCTTTTTATTTCGGGTTTAACAAAAATCGCAGTTCCGTTATTCTTTATGATAAGCGGAGCTGTTTTGCTAGCAAAAGCAGAAACTATAAGAACAGTTTTAAAAAAACGAGCATTACGAATCTTATGTTTAATTATACTATTTCAACTAATTCAATTTTCTTTTTATGGAATTTGCTTTCATAATGGCGAACATAAACTTAATTTTTATTCGTTTTTATCAGCTTGTTTTTCCGGCCATAGTTTTGTTACCAATCGAACATCTGCCGCGGCTGTGTGGTTTTTATATGCATACTTAGCATTCATTCTATTTTTACCATTTCTGCGATTCATGGTAAAAAACATGAAAAATGAGCATTTTTATTATCTCGGAATGATACAAATTTTCAGTTTAGTTGTTATTCCTTGCGTAGGTGACCTATTACCCAACGATGAACCTTTTAAATCGCATATAAACAACTATTTATCAATATGTCAATTACCTTTTATATGGGTGCTGGCAGGATATTTCATCGAACATAGAGTGAATATAGATAAAGTAAAGTTGCATCATTTAGCTTCTCTATTTGCTCTATCATTTTTAATGATAAGTATAGTAACATTTCTTCCGGAAATAAAACGCATTCAAAATAATGAAGCATATGTCCATCAAGGGGTTCCAGCTGTTATCCCTTATTTACTAATACCTTGTATCACATTATTTTTATTAGCAAAAAAAAACATTTATTATACTTCGTCTTAAATCCAGTCTATCAAAAGCACTAAATGTAATAAGTGATACAGTATTGTTCATCATGCTTATTGAAAACATTCTTCGCTTAGGAATTTATAAAGCATTATTTCCCACATACCATTCAACGTATTTACCATCATTATTGGTAGCATTATTAGCACTTATTATTGGTTCATGTATTGGTATGGTTGTAAAAAAAATCCCCGTAATTAAGAGACTAATTTAACTCAATCTATTTTAAGAACACGAAATCAACAGAGCCCCAGTTGAATTTGAAGAACATACAGGATAGAAGGTTGTGAGCATCCCGCCTCAGATGTAACCCCCAATTGATTTTTCGGCACTGCGTCAAAAAAGTCGCGGAATGACGGACTGAGGTGCGCCAACCATCAAG
>JAUMXZ010000071.1 GCA_030528905.1 Clostridia bacterium
GAATAAATCGGAGAGGATTAAAGATCTCAAGAAATGTGGTTATAACTTCGTTTGCATCAGCCATTTGTTGGGTAAAAGCAATAAAGTTGGTACCTAAGAGGAACACAAGCTCAAAAATAAAAGCAAAAATTACAGATTTAAAGAAAATGGCGATAAATGGTAAAGTGGTCTTTTTAAGAGTCATATTAGACCTCCTTTTAAAGAATAAAAAACATTAGTTTATATCGAATTTAATCTGAAGACTATCGTCACGAAATCCGGGTGAAGGCAAGCTTCGTGGTTTATGACGCAGACAAAAAGTTTCATCGTTGTGAAGCAACACATTTGAAAGCTTATCACTTTTTATGAGTTTAAAAACTTTAATGCCCTGAGTGTTTTTGGTTTGTTTAAGAGGTATCATATCAGAATGACAAACAAGCAGTCTGCCAAGCTGAGAAGAAAGCAGATAAAAATTACTTTCAGACTCTTTAAAAGCGGCAACAAGAGTATAATCAGAGCAGTAAGCGTTTGAAAGTTTTTTGCGGTTAGTTTTGGTTTTATAAGAAGAAAGAGGAACTTTAGCGGCTTTACCGTTTTCAAAGAAGAAGATTAAGTTTTCTGAATAGTCAGAGGTAACAATAGCAACAACAGCTTTCTCATTATCAGAAAAGCCCAATTTTGCAGGCACATAGTCACCTAAAACGCTTGCCTTAGATTCGGCAAAATCAGATAATTTAGCCTTATAAACAAGAGCTTTGTTGGTAAAGAAGAGTATATCGGAATTATTAGTGGTTTCAATTTTAGAGATAACAGAATCATCATCTTTTAATTTTTGCTGATTGCTCATTCTGAGAGATTGAGGGGTTATTTTTTTAAGATAATTCTCTTTAGTAAAGAAGACAACAACAGGAGAATTATCAACACAGAGATCTTTTTGATAAGTTTTGACCTGTTCAGGATAAAGAAGCATAGATTTTCTGGGCTGAGCATATTTATCGATTATTTCCCGCAGTTCAGAAATGATTATATTTTTGACTAAATCATCATCATTTACAATTTTGGTAAGGTCATCTATATCGAGATTAAGATTTTTAATTTCATTTATTTGTTTAAGGATATATTCCTTATTAAGATGACGAAGTTTTATCTCAGAGACAAATTCTGCCTGAGTTTTATCTATATTAAAGCCGCTCATCAGATTAGGCACGACCATATTTTCTTCGTCGGTATTTCTGATTATGTTTATAGCCTTATCTATATCGAGTAAAATAGCTTTAAGGCCAAGAAGCAGATGTAATTTATTTTGTTTTTTATCAAGATCAAATTGAGTTCTGCGTTTAATACAGTTGATTCTGAAGCTTGTCCAGTGTGCAAAAATTTCTTTAACGCCCATAACTTTAGGAGTCTGGTTAATGAGTATATTAAAGTTACAGGAGAAGCTGTCTTCAAGAGGAGTCATTTTAAACAGCTTGAGCATCAGGGTATCAGGGTCTACTTTTCGTTTGAGATCGATAGTTATTTTAAGACCGTCAATACCTGTTTCATCTCTGATATCAGAGATTTCACGGATTTTATTTTGTTTAACAAGTTCTATGACTTTTTCGATAATAGCTTCAGTGGTAGTAGTAGGAGGGATATTAAGAATATCTATGCAGTTATAATCTTTATCGTACAGATATTCAGCACGGACTTTAATACTGCCGCGTCCGGTGTTATAGATATTCTGGAGCTGCTCTTTATCATAGATAATGTTGCCGCCTCCGGGGAAGTCAGGAGCAATAAGTGTGGACATAATATCAGCTTTTGGGTGCTTTATAAGTTTTATGGCGGTTTTACATACTTCTCCGAGATTAAATGGGCAAACAGAGCTTGCCATTCCGACAGCTATACCGGTATTGGCATTTACCAAAACAGAGGGGAATTTTGCAGGGAGAAGAGTGGGTTCGAGGATAGTATTATCGTAGTTAAATACAAAGTCGACGGTATTTTTATCTATATCAGAGAAGAGTTCTGTACAAATTTTGTCTAATTTTGCCTCTGTATATCTTGAAGCGGCCCAAGCCATATCTCTTGAATAGAACTTACCGAAATTTCCTTTTGAGTCTATATACGGATGCAAAAGAGCCTCATAACCGCGGCTAAGGCGAACCATAGTGTCATAAATTGCGCTGTCTCCGTGAGGATTGAGTTTCATAGTCTGGCCTACAATGTTTGCAGATTTAGTTCTTGAAGAATTTAAAAGGCCCATCTTATACATAGTATAAAGAAGTTTTCGGTGTGAGGGTTTAAAGCCATCTATTTCGGGCAAGGCTCTGGACATTATAACACTCATAGCATAAGGCATATAATTTTTTTCTAAAGTGTCGTCTATTTTCTGCTCTATAACCTCTCCGGCACCTTCAATGATGCCCGTCATTTTCTGAGAAGTTTTAGATTTAGGGATTCTTTTTTTTGAGAAAGCCAAGGATATATTCCTCCTGTTATATAAAGATATAATTAAATCAGCTTAAATCGAGATCATTCATATAGAGGTGTCCGTTTTGAGAGATATATTGTTTTCGGCCTGAGAGATTATCGCCAAGGAGCAGATCGAATTTAAGCATAGTTTGTTCAAAGTCAGTGGGCATAACCTTGATAAGTCTGCGGGTTTTAGGATTCATAGTAGTAAGGCTCATCATATCAGGTTCATTTTCGCCAAGACCTTTTGAACGCTGAATAGTATATTTTTGTTTACCGATTTGTTTAAGGAATTTTTGTTTTTCACTTTCGTTGTAAGCAAAGTAAGTTTTATCTTTGGTAGTTATTTCATAAAGAGGAGATTCAGCAATAAAGACTTTACCCTGGTCTATAAGCTTAGGGGTAATGCGGTAAATCATAGTAAGAAGCAAGGTTCTTATCTGGAAGCCATCGACATCAGCATCAGTACAAAGAATAATTTTGTTAAAGCGCAGGTTATTGATATCGAAAGAAGAAAAATCGTCGCTGTATTTAGATTTAATATCGACACCGCAGCCCATAACTTTAATCAGATCGGTAATAATTTCATTTTTAAATATTTTATTATAATCGGCTTTAAGGCAATTTAATATTTTACCTCTTATGGGAATAACGGCCTGAAAGTCAGGGTCTCGTGCCTGTTTACAAGCGCCTAAAGCAGAATCACCCTCAACGATAAAGAGTTCTCTTAGTTTTGAATCTTTTTGGCGGCAATCGACGAATTTAGCAACACGATTAGACATATCCATACTGACTGTCAGCTTCTTTTTAAGAGATTTTCTTGTTTTCTCAGCATTTTCCCGACTGCGTTTATTTATAAGAATTTGTTTAGCCACTTTTTCGGCATCTAAAGGATTTTCGATAAAGAAGACCTCAAGCTGCTTTTTAAGCAGATCGGTAATTGCTTCCTGAATACCTTTATTGGTAATAGCTTTTTTGGTTTGATTTTCGTATGAAGTAACGCCTGAGAAAGAAGATATTATAATAACAAGGCAGTCTTCTATGTCATTAAAGAGGATTTTATTTTCACCCTTAATATATTTTTTGTTTTGTTTAAGATACTTATCAATCTGAGAAACAAACGCAGCCTTAACAGCCTTTAAAGGAGCGCCGCCGTGTTCTAAGAAACTTGAGTTATGGTAATATTCAGATAAGCTGTGGAGATTTGAAAAGGTCATAGAAACATTGATTTTAGTTTTATATTCAGGTTTATCATCTCTGTCTTTGACAAGCTTTTCAGCTGAGAATGTTTGAATAGGAGTCAAGACATCGTCATTAACAATTTCTTTGACATAGTCACTTATACCGTTTTCATAGAAAAAGACTTCATTAACAAAGTCGTTATTTTTTTGTACATTTAAGATAAAGGTGATACCGGCATTTACAATAGCCTGTCTTTTGATAGTCAGCCTGATATTTTCGATTGGAACAGCGATATCAGTAAAGACATCGAGATCGGGTTTCCATTTTATTTTAGAGCCGGTAAATTTTTTGTCGGAAGGTTTTTTAGAGAGACCACCGACATTTTCACCTTTTTCAAAATGCAGGGTATATTCAAAGCCGTCTCTTAGGATAGTGACATCCATAAATTCAGAGGAATATTGAGTAGAGCAAAGGCCAAGGCCGTTAAGGCCGAGGGAGTACTCATAGCTTCCGCTTGAGAGGTTATCATATTTACCGCCGGCATAGAGTTCGCAGAAGATAAGTTCCCAGTTAAATTTTCCCTCTTTTGAGTTAAAGTCGACAGGAATACCTCTGCCGTTATCTTCAATTTCGACACAATGGTCTTCAAAGATAGTGACCTTAATAACATCACCAAAGCCCTCACGAGCTTCATCTATAGAATTTGACAATATTTCAAATATAGAGTGTTCACAGCCTTCAACGCCATCTGAACCGAATATAACAGCAGGGCGTTTACGAACTCTTTGAGCACCTTTAAGGGCTGTGATACTTTCATTTCCATAATCACTTTTTTTAATTGCCATAATTTAAAATCAATCCTTTTTTTGGTAGAAAATTGAAAAGTGCAGAACTTTCCAAGATAGTCATAATTATAAAAAACCATTGTACATTATATCATTTAAGGAAGAATAAGTAAATGAAGAAAAAATTTTTTTTAGATCTTGTTTTTTAGAATATATTGTGATAGAATATAAGACAAGCGAAATAGTGTTTAGTTGATGACTTAAATATGCAAACGAATGGGCGCTGTGCGACAGAGCGCTGTGAACCATGTCAGGCGGGGAACCGAGCAGCATTAAGCAGATTTCTTTGTGCGATGCAGTCAGTTCGTCGTTTGCATATTTAAATTATCACAAAAGCACTGTTTTGCTTTTGTTTTTTGGAGGGATTTTTTGGTGTATCAGGTTCTCTATAGAAAGTGGCGGCCTAAAACATTTGATGAAGTTGTAGGTCAGAGCCATATTACAGAAACATTAAAAAATGAGGTAGAATCAGGAAAAGTAGCACACGCATATTTATTTACGGGAATAAGAGGAACAGGAAAAACCACTTGTGCAAAAATATTATCAAAAGCAATAAATTGTCTTTCACCGGTAAGAGGAAATCCGTGCGGAGAATGCCAGGCGTGTAAGCTGATAGACAGCGAACAGACTATGGACATAACAGAACTTGATGCAGCGGGCAATAACAGGGTCGATGACATAAGAGAGCTGGTAGAGGAAATTATATTTACACCGACGAACCTAAAGAAAAGAGTCTACATAATAGACGAGGTTCATATGCTGTCAATAGGAGCCTTTAATGCATTTTTAAAGACTTTGGAAGAACCGGCAGAACACGTAGTATTCATATTGGCAACAACAGAGATAAGCAAAATACCGGCTACTATTTTATCAAGATGTCAAAGATTTGACTTTTACAGAATTTCAGTTAATGATATGTCAAACCGGCTTATTTATATAGCTCAAAAAGAGGGAATAACGCTGGAAAAAGAAGCCGCAAGGCTAATAGCAAAGCTGTCAAACGGAGCACTCAGAGATGCGTTGTCTATTCTTGACAGATGTATAATGAACGCAAGTGACAGAACAAATGAAGGTAATCAGATAAAGCTTGACTATAAAGCGGTAAGTGATACTGTTGGAATAGTAGGGAAAGAATCGTTATATAAGCTTGTGTCATATATTTTAGCTTCGGATATAGAGAATATAATAAAACAAACGGATTATTTTTATAAATCATCAAAAGATATGCCGGGACTTTTAAAGGAACTTTCGGAACATTTCAGAGATATAATGCTATACAAAACAGTAAGCGATTTCAAAGAGGTATCAGGCTGCTCAGAAGAAGATGAACACATAGTAAAGGAACACTCAGATATAATATCCCTTGATAAAGTGATAAGTATACTTGAGAAGTTGGAATATTACAGTATAAATCTGAGAAAAAACAATGATTCAAGAGTAGCACTTGAGATAGCGTTTATAAAATTATGTGAAAGCATAAAAAATGACAGTGCGCAAAAAGAAAACGATCAGATTGAAATACTGTCAAGACGAGTGTCAGGGCTTGAAAGAGATTTAGAAATGTTAAAATCAAATCAAGCGGCAGTTAAGAGTGTTAAGAATCAAGAAATTGAGAAAAAAGAAGACAGAAAACAACAGACTAAAGCAGGTCAAAATATACAAGCTTTAGATGATAATATAAAGCAGATTATGTTAAATGCGAAAAAAACAGACGCTTGGCAAGAAGTTTTGAAGATTTTAAGAGATAAATCTCCGTCAATGGCATCATCTTTTGCAGGGTCAAAAGCATATATAAACGGAAACTATCTGTTTATAGAATCTGATAATGAACTTGCGTTTACACTGCTGAGAAAATCAGACAAAAGAAATGAAATAAGGAAAATAGTTGAACAGGTAATCGGAAAGAAATATAATCTTGGTCCATATAAAAAGAGATAAAAAG
>JAUMXZ010000072.1 GCA_030528905.1 Clostridia bacterium
ATTGTAACTCTACCCCTTCTTTTTCTTTAACCTCTTTTTTTATTAAGCTTATTAAATTTTTTACATCTTCGCAACTTGCGTTTTCTTCATTTACTATGAATCCGCAATGCTTATTACTGACTCGTGCCCCGCCTATTTGCTTTCCTTTCAGGCCGCAGTCTTGTATCAGTTTACCTGCAAAATACCCCTCCGGTCTTTTAAATACGCTTCCTGCACTCGGCAAGTCAACCGGCTGCTTTGATACTCTTCTTTTCATAAGCTCATCCATTTTCGCTCTTATATCACTTTCATTACCATTCTTGAGCTTAAACTCAACACTTGTTATCACATAGTCATAACAAGAGTAAACGCTGCTTCTGTAAGCAAGTTTTAATTCGTCTTTATCAAACGATTCTATTTTTCCATCTTTTTTGCAGTGCCTACTTCTTACCACTACATCTTTCATTTGACCATCGTAAGCTCCGGCATTCATATATAACGCCCCACCCACAGTACCGGGTATTCCCCACGCAAATTCAAGGCCTGATAATGATTTATTCAGCGCAAATTTGCATAGCTTAGCAAGTGATGCTCCGCTGTTGCATATAATCTTTGTTTTGTCTTCTTTATCTATGTAAATATTATCATTACAATATTTTATACACACACCTGTTAAGCCTTTATCACTAACCAATAGATTGGACCCATTACCAAAGATATACATCGGTATCTGTTTGTCGTTTAAAAAAGCCACCAGCTTTGAAAGTGATTCTTCATCAAAAACAGACACAAAAAAATCTGTCTTTCCTCCTATTTTGAATGTAGTATGCTTTGATAACAGCTCATCTTGCAAATATTCACAGTTTATTTTATCTAAAAAATCTATTATCTCAGATTTTCTTAACATAGTATACCTCTTTCTTTCAAATACGACTTAAATCTTTCTTCGTTAGTATTTACTATCAAACTTTCCGGAAAATCAATCTCTTTTAGTATCTTAATCGAGTTTTCACAAGAACCTACCTGCGTACAAAAATGTGCATCTGAATTGATTATTACTCTTACTTTATGTTTCTTGCACACCTTTGCTACTTCATATAAATTTTTCATTGAGCTTGTTCTTACATTTATAGAATTATTGTTTATCTCTACAAGTTTACCATTCTTTCCAAACAATGGTATTACTTTTTCATAATCAAATTTAAAATCGTCTATCTCACAATGCCCTATGACATTTATTATCGGATTATTTGCTATCTGAGTCCAGGTATTTGTAAATGCTTCTATTCCCATCTCACCCTCGTAAGATGTGTGATGTATCGAGGCAATACGCCACTCTAATTTTGCTGTATCACTCGGATCATCATCTGTATTACCCAGATGATCTATAATGTTTAGTTCTATTCCCTTTAAAACTCTTACCCCTTTTAAAACTTCCGGTATGCTTCTTAAATTCTTGAAAAAATACTTCCCATACGATACCGGCAAATTTTTTCCGTGGTCTGTAAGTGCTATAGCATACAGATTCTTTTCCTTAGCTGCTGTAATCATTTCCATAGCTGTGCTGTAAGCGTGACCGGATGCTACAGTATGACAATGTGTATCTGCTATTATACGCATAATCGTTCTCCCTTTATATTTCTTAATAAATTATAAACCACCTCTTATATTATACATACTTATCCTGTTTTTTGCAATATTCAAACTTCCTAACCTTACCTATATAATGAACTTATAACTTTGGCTTTTTGATTCTTTATTTTTATAATTCTTCTTTTATATTTAATAATATTTTTACACTTTATTTTTATTTTGTTATTTCTTTTATATCAAAATACTCCCTCTTAAAGATTTACTTATAAATCTTTATTTGCTATAATATTCCTTAGTTACTTAGTCGTTATATTTTATAGCTGTAATTTGTTAAATTAACGAGGTGTTTATTTTATTATGAAAATAAAAGCTTTTAAAATAAAAGATTTTGATAAACTTGAGAAGTATTTTTTTGCTCTATTCCTTCTGGTTTCTTTTGTTTCATATCTTCTATGGAGCTTAAATATTCCTTTCGGTGAGGCTCCTGATGAAGCTATGCGTTATCAAATTCCTGACTTTATCTATCGCTACGGCTATCTCCCGGTCGGCGATGACCCTGAAATTATAAATCCTGTCTGGGGTATCTCTTATGCCTTTACTCCTATAACTACCTATATAGTACAGGCTTTCTTTATGAAAATTACCAGCTTCTTTACTACTGACTCCTGGGCTTTGATTATGACCGCCCGTATTGTTAATATTCTCTTTAGCGTTATTACCCTCTGGATTTGTATACTTATATCTCAACTTATTTTTAAAAAGAATTATACTGCTAAATGGCTTTTTCTGTTCGCTGTGGCTTTTTTGCCTCAGTACGCTTTTGTTTCATCTTATGTCAATATGGATGTGCTCGCTGTTTTATCTTCTGCTATAATAGTCTACGCTTGGATATCAGGTCTTAAAACAGATTGGGATTATAAAAGCTGTATTGTGCTGGCTGTTGGTATGTCTGTTTGCCTGCTCTCTTACTATAATGCCTACGGCTTTTTACTCTGCAGCGTTCTTCTATACTTTGGCTCTATGCTCTGCTGTAACAAAAATTTAAAACAAATTAAATTTTTCAAAAAAACAGCTCTTATCGTTTTTGTCGTGCTGCTGCTTAGCGCCTGGTGGTTTATCCGAAACTTCTTTTTGTATGACGGCGATATTTTAGGCCTTGCAGCTTCTAATGAATGTGCTGATATTCACGCTGATGCTGCTCATAAACTCGATGCTCTTGATATCCCAAAAAACAAAGGTCAATCTCTGTGGTATATGCTCAAAGACCGTATGTGGCTTTTCTTAGTGGCACGAAGCTTTATAGGTCTGTTAGGACACGCAAATGTTGCTTTATCAACCTGGGTCTACCTTTTCTATGCTCTTTTCTTTGTCGCCTCTTTTGTCGGCTGCTTAATCAGCTTTAAAAAGTTTTTCCCGAAAATTAAAAGTAAGCTTGATGAACATTCAAAAAAAACTATCCTCTTTTCCATAACTATGATTATTGCTGTTATTACACCGTTTTTGATAAGTATGTATTACTCATATACTGCTGATTTCCAGCCTCAGGGAAGATACTCCATTCCTTGTTTAATACCTCTTATGTTCTTTTCATCTGTCGGCTTTAATTCCCTGTTTTCTAAGCTGTTGCCGCAAAAATTTGAATCTAAACTAAAAAATATATCCGTTGTCCTTGTAATGACTATTATGCTTTTCTTTATCTTTAAAATTCTTACCGGAACTATAATTCCTGTATATCAAGGAGCTTAACAATATGATACACTTTAATATCGCACCCTATACGGGTGATGAACTTGAATATATAAAACAGGCTGTTGATAATCATAAAATTTGCGGAGACGGTAAATTCACCGAAAAATGCAGCCAATGGTTTAAATCTTCTTTTAAACTTAATAACGCTTACCTGACTACCTCTTGTACTCACGCTTTGGAAATTGCAGCGCTTCTTTGCAATATCAATCCCGGCGATGAGGTCATTATGCCGTCTTACACCTTTGTTTCTACTGCTGATGCCTTTGTCCGCTTAGGTGCTAAAATTGTCTTTGTCGATGTTCGCCCTGATACTATGAACATAAATGAAAAATTGATAGAACCTGCCATTACCAAAAAGACTAAGGTCATCGTCCCGGTCCACTATGCCGGCGTTTCCTGTGAGATGGAAACAATAAATAAAATAGCTAAAAAATATAATCTTATGGTCGTTGAAGATGCGGCTCAGGGTGTTATGTCGACTTACCGCTCAAAACCTCTTGGCACTCTTGGACATTTTGGCTGCTATAGCTTCCACGAAACTAAAAACTATAGTATGGGCGAGGGCGGCGCTATCGTTTTCAACGATATGAGATACCGCGATTCTGTTGAGATAATCAGAGAAAAAGGTACTGACAGAAGTAAGTTCTTCCGAGGTCAAATTGATAAATATACCTGGGTTGATTACGGCTCTTCTTATCTTCCCAGCGATATAAATGCCGCTTATCTGTGGCCTCAGCTTCTTATTGCTGATAAAATTAACAAAAATAGACTTGATACCTGGAATTTCTATTATAAAACCCTTAAACCTCTTCAGGATGAAGGCAGAATACATCTTCCTGTTGTTCCAAGATACTGTACTCATAATGCTCATATGTTCTATATCAAAACTAAAGACCTCTCTGAGCGTACTGCTCTTATAAATTATCTTAAAAAATATGATATACAGGCCGTATTTCACTATGTCCCTCTTCACTCTTCACCTGCCGGTAAAAAATTCGGGCGCTTCTTTGATGAGGATATCTTCACCACTAAAGAAAGCGATCGCTTGTTAAGACTTCCTATGTATTATAATATCTCAAATAATGACAGGGAATTTGTCGTCCAAAAAATTCTTGATTTCTATAAATAAAAAGGATGTTGTTTAATTGAAAAAGATTGTCATAATCGGAGCAAATAGCTTCCAAAATAAGCTTATACTCAAGGCTAAACAATTAGGCTTCCAAACCCATGTCTTTGCCTGGAAATGTGGTGATGTTGGTGAAAAAACCGCTGACTTCTTTTACCCTGTCAGTATAACCGACAAAGAAGAGATTTTAGCCATTTGCAAAAAAATTAAACCCGATGCCATAACCTCTGTTGCCTCTGACTTAGCTATGATTACTGTATCTTATGTTGCTTCTAATTTAGGACTTACCTGTAATGATTTTGACTGCGTTAATGTTACAACCAATAAATACGCTATGCGAAAAAAATTAAAAAGCGGCGGTTTGTTTACGCCTAAGTTCTTAAAAGTATCTCAGGACAACTGCAAAGATATGCTAAGTCAAATAAAAAACACCTTCTTTCAGAACGAAAACTGTTCGGTAATAATAAAACCAACCGATCGCTCCGGAAGTCGTGGTATCACTAAAGTCGACAAGTTTGAAGATGTCCCAGATGCCTTACAGCGCTCTTTTGAAAACTCTTTTGAAAAAAGTGCCATAATTGAAGAATTTATCAACGGTGATGAATATAGCTGCGAATGTATAAGCTTTGACGGTAAACATAAATTCTTAACCGTTACTAAAAAGCTAACAACCGGTGCTCCCCATTTTATCGAAACCGGACATATTCAACCTGCTGATTTATCTCAGGACCAGATTTCTTTGGTTAAAGACGCCATCTTTAAAGCTTTGTCTGCTCTTGATATTAAATACGGTGCTTCTCATTCAGAATTTAGAATTGATAACGGTCAGATTAAAATAATCGAAATCGGTGCAAGAATGGGCGGTGATTGTATCGGCTCTGATTTGGTTTTTCTCTCAACCGGATTTGATTTTCTTAAAATGGTTATTGATGTGTCGTGTGGCAAAGAACCTGATATGACTATCTATCCACATAAAAATAAAGCTCAGATTCATTTTATTTTTAATAATGACGACCTCGAAAAACTTAACCTTTTAAAAACTCAATATCCTGATTCTATCTACTTTATAAGCGATATTGAAAAAATCGGCAGCCGAAATGTTGTCGACAGCTCTACACGATTCGGTTACTATATCCTGACTGATTGATTTGGAGGTATGGTACTATGAAAAAAATTCAATCTCCCGCTAAAACCTTTAAGAATATTTTAATTATACAGGGCGTTGTCATCATATATACATTCGCTACCGTTATAGCTAAATTTGCCTCCGAACACGAATTTCTCTCTTTTAATTTTATCCTCCTGTATGCTTTGGAAATTGCTGTACTCGGTATATACGCTCTTCTTTGGCAGCAGGTTATAAAACGCTTTGATCTCTCTGTTGCTTATGCTAACAGAAGCTTATCTTTGCTCTGGGCTATGCTTTGGGCTGTTCTTATCTTTTCCGAAACTATTACTTTGCAAAATATCATAGGAGTGATAATTGTGATTATCGGCACAATTATAGTGAATTATAATGAATAATTTTTATCTTATTTTAATCGCTTCGGTTTTAGTCTCGTCTTTTGGTAATGTACTCCTGAAAAAGGGTGCTCAGAAAAATTACGATACTATATTAAAAGAATATCTTAACCCTTATGTTATTTTCGGTTATATTCTTATCTTTTCTTCTTCTCTGCTCACTATTTTAGCTCTTACCGGAATAGATTATAAAAATGAACCTATTATTGAAACTCTTGGCTATATCTTTATCCTTATTTTCAGTAAGTTTATGCTTTATGAAAAACTGACAAAAAAGAAAATTATCGGAAACCTGATTATCCTTGTAGGTATCCTTGTTTATTATCTATAAACCTTTATAAAGATCTTTGTATTTTACTTGGATCTTTATTTTTATGCCTTTTTTCTTAATAATT
>JAUMXZ010000001.1 GCA_030528905.1 Clostridia bacterium
TAGAAAATGCTTCCTTTTATTCTTTATCAACCGATAAGTGTAAACGACCGCATGATGAGGTAGCAGAACTTATTAAATTGATGAAACAGTATCTTAAAAGAACGATAAAAGAAGTTTCATCGCAAAATATAAAACTTAACTTTATTGGCGACTTATCAGTATTTGATGACGAAATAAAAGAACTCATAAACGAAACCAAAGAACTTGCCAAACAGAAAACCGGAATGGTTCTTAATATTGCGGTAAACTATGGCGGACGAGATGAAATAGTAAATGCAGTCAGAAAAATTGCAAAAGATGTAAAAGAGTCAAATATCAGCTTGGATGATATAAATCAGGATACTATAAGCCATAATCTATACACAAGCACTCAGCCTGATGTTGATCTGGTGATAAGAACAAGCGGTGAATATAGGACTTCAAACTTTTTGTTGTGGCAGTCAGCTTATGCTGAATATATATTCACTAAAACTTTATGGCCGGACTTTAATATCGACTGTTTAAATAATGCTTTAAAGGAATATGCTATGCGCAACAGGCGTTATGGAGGAGTGTGAAACGATGGCTAAAAGAATAATATCAGGTACCGTCGGAGCAGTATTCATTATTATGGTGGTGTTTTTTTCTTCAGTCTACCCTATTATTATTGATATCGGTATATCAGCTATATGTGCCTGCTCAATATTCGAGATATTTGCTGCTGTTAATATAAAAAGATCTTTTTACCTTGTGGTGCCAAGCGTAGTCTTTTCTCTATTACTGCCGGTATCTATAGCAACACCGTATTGGTGGATTGCTTTTTATCTTTATACTGTAGCATTATTCGGTATAATGATATGGAAAAGAGATGTGTTTAAATTTAAGGATGTTGCTGTCATATATGGTATGACAATTATGGTAACACTGTCTTTGGCAACATTATCGCTGCTTAGCAAAATGGACGAAAATATAGCAGTGTTCTTTATTATGTTTGTGCTTGTTGTAACCTGGATGTCTGATACCGGTGCGTTTTTTATCGGCACAGCCTTTGGAAAACATAAATTAGCACCGACAATCAGTCCTAAAAAGACTGTGGAGGGCGCTTTAGGCGGTGTTGTGTTTGCGTTAGTGTCAGGTGTTCTTATAAGCTTACTTTTTGAGAAAGTTATACTGTCTCCGCACATATATATAAATTATATAGTTGTAACTGTTTTGTCTTTGGCAACTTCAGTAATATCAATACTGGGAGATTTGATTTTCTCGTACCTGAAAAGAGCCTGCAATATAAAAGATTTCGGAAATGTTATTCCGGGCCACGGAGGTATACTTGACAGATTCGACAGCGTTATCTTTGCAGCTCCGTTGATCTATTCTTGTACACTTATAATACCGTGGGCAACATATATAAAATAATCTTAGGAGTAAAAAATGATCAAGACTATTACTATATTAGGTTCAACCGGCTCAATAGGAACACAGGCATTAGAGGTCTGTAAAAAATTAGGAATACAGGTACAGGCCCTGACGGCGAAAAGTAATATAGCCTTGCTTGAAAAACAAATAAGAGAATATAAGCCGAAAGCCGCAGCTGTTTATGACAAAGAAAAAGCAAAGATACTAAAGGAAAATATTTCAGACCTTGATATACCTGTTTACAGCCAAATGGAAGGGCTTTGCAAGATAGCAGCTGATATAGAATCAGATATCGTACTTAATTCGGTTGTCGGTATGGTTGGACTTAAACCTACTCTTGAGGCAATAAATAATAAAAGACATATAGCTCTTGCGAATAAAGAAACCCTTGTGGCAGGCGGAGAACTTGTGACTCGGGCAGCAAGAGAAAATGGCGTAAAAATTATCCCTGTTGACAGTGAGCACAGTGCAATCTTTCAGTGTATGCAGGGAATGAACGACAAAAAAGAATTAAAAAAAATAATATTAACAGCATCAGGTGGTCCGTTTTTTGGCAAAAAAATGAAAGATTTAGAGAATATTACCAAGGAACAGGCGTTAAAACATCCTAATTGGAGTATGGGTGCGAAAATAACAATCGACAGCGCAACGATGATGAATAAAGGTCTTGAAATTGCTGAGGCAAAATGGCTTTTTGACATAGATGAGAAAGATATTGATGTCGTTATACATCGGGAAAGCATAATTCATTCGATGATAGAGTATAAAGACAATTCTGTAATCGCTCAAATGGGAGTTGCTGATATGAGAGTTCCGATACAGTACGCAATAACCTACCCGCAAAGATATCCGTCGTTAGCAGCTGAGCTTGATTTGACACAGATTTCGACCCTGACATTTTTCAAACCGGATTATGATACCTTTCTGTGCCTGAAAGCCTGTAAGCTTGCTTTGCAAAAAGGCGGACTTTATATGGCTGTAGCAAATGGCGCAAATGAGCAAGCGGTAGAATTATTTTTAAAGGATGAGATAAAATTCCTTGATATAGGAAATATAGTCCTCAAAGCGGTAAATACTATTGATGTGAGTGATGAAATTACCCTGGAGAATATTTTAAAGGCAGATAATGATGCAAGGAATTTTGTGTTGTGTCATTTTAATAAAAAATAATGAATATCATTTAAAGTCGGCTGTGAAGAGGTGTGGTAATGTGTCTTCCCAGTCGGTTTTAAATTTTGCTGTAAATTGTTAATATTCAAAGGAGTTGGGCTGTTATGGGCTTTATTTTAAATCTGGCACTTATAATAATAGGAGTATTATTATTTTGTGTCATTATATTAGTGCACGAATTTGGTCACTTTTCAATGGCAAAGCTTTTTTCTGTTAAAGTTAATGAGTTTTCTATAGGAATGGGTCCAAAACTTTTCAGAAAACAAAAGGGCGAAACTTTATATACAATAAGAGCGCTGCCCATAGGCGGATTTTGTGCTATGGAAGGCGAAGATGAAGAAAGTGATTCAGACAGGGCATTTGGAAATAAAAAAGCCTGGCAGAAAATTTTAATAGTGGCAATGGGCGGAATCTTAAATGTAATTCTTGGGTTTATAATGATGTTTATAATACTTATTCCGCAAGAAGCTTATGCGACAACAACTGTTGCGCATTTCAGCGAAAATGCCTCAACTCAAAGCTCAGGCCTTATGCTCGATGACCGGATAACATCTTTTGACGGTTACAAGATAAATTGCGACAGAGACTTGATGTTTGCGTTTTCAATATCGGAAAAAATAAGAGAAGCCATAAAGTCCGATTCTATAAACGAAACATATATAGATATGACGGTAAACAGAAACGGACAGCATACAGAATTAAAAAATGTAAGATTTGAAATAGCTACAGCAGAAGATGGAACAAGATATCTTAATCTTGATTTTAAAGTTTACGGTGAGCAGAAAACCTTCTTAAACACTATAGAAAAAGCCTTTAATTATACTGTTTCTACAGTAAGAATGGTTTGGGCAAGTTTAGTCGGAATTGTTATGGGGAAATTTGGTGTTAATGATATGGCAGGGCCTATCGGAACAGCATCAGTAATAAGTCAAAGTGCTGCAGCAGGTCTTGCACAGGGATTTTCAACAGCAGTTTTAAATATAGTGTATATTATGATAATTCTAACGGTTAATCTTGGAGTATTTAATTTATTACCAATACCTGCTCTTGACGGAGGCAGATTAGTATTTTTGATATTTGAGTTGATTTTCAGAAAACCTGTAGCACCTAAATTTGAAAAATATGTTCACGCAATAGGCTTTGTAGCCCTGATTGCATTTATGATCTTCATAACTTGTAATGATATTCTAAGACTGATAACAGGAAACGGAGCATTCATATGATAAAAAGAAAGAAAACCAAAAAAATAAAAGTGGGTAATATATATATAGGCGGAGATTATAAGATTACTGTGCAGTCTATGCTTAATGCGAAAAATAATGATGTTGATGAGAACATCAGGCAGGCTCAAAAGCTTGAAAAAGCAGGCTGTGAGATTATAAGAGTAGCCATTGAAAATAAAGAGGCGGTAAGACTTATAGATGCGATAAAAAATAAGATAGATATTCCGCTTGTGGCAGATATTCATTTTGATTATAAATTAGCACTTGAGTGTGCCTATGCAGGAGTTGACAAAATAAGAATAAACCCCGGTAATATAGGCAGTGATGATAAAGTAAAAAAAGTAGCAGATATATGTAACAGAAAAAATATCCCGATAAGAATAGGAGTAAATTCCGGCTCATTGGAAAAAGAAATTTTAAAAAAATATTCACACCCTTGCGCACAGGCTTTAAGAGACAGTGCTTTGTATCATACATCACTGCTTGAAAAATTTGATTTTGATAACATAATCTTATCAATGAAATCATCAGATGTGAAAACTATGGTCAAAGCTTATGAGTTAGTCAGCCAAAGCTGTGATTATCCGCTGCACCTTGGAGTAACTGAGGCAGGACTGAAAAGACAGGGCATAGTTAAATCTTCAATAGGAATAGGTGCTTTGTTACTAAAAGGTATTGGCGATACTATAAGAGTTTCACTAACCGATGACCCGGTAAATGAGGTTGTAGCAGGATTTGACATTTTAAATGCACTTGAGTTAAGAGAAAATAATGTAACTTTTATATCCTGTCCGACATGCGGAAGAACAAAGGTGGATTTAATATCACTTGCAAATGAGGTTTCAGAAAAATTAAAGGACTGCAAAAAGAAAATCAAAGTAGCCGTAATGGGCTGTGCTGTGAATGGGCCGGGCGAGGCAAAAGAGGCTGATATAGGTATAGCCGGCGGAGATGGCTGTGGATTGATTTTCAAAAAAGGCGAAATTATAAAAAAAGTAGATGAGTGTGAGCTCGTTTCAGAACTTGTAAAGGAAATAGAACGCTTATAAAATCAGGAGGTGAGGTATTTGAACAGTTTTGTTGATGTCTTTGAAGACTATATAAAAAAAGAATGTGTGTCTGAGCAGATATTATCAGCAGAAATTCTTAATATGGAAATCTCAAAAACTAAAAGATGCCTTACCATTGAGCTCAAAACCGATAAATTGGTAAATTGCAAGTGTATCAGTGCAGTGCAGGAAATGTTAAAACGCTCAAAGTTAGCACTTTCTGATGTCAATATAATTACAGTCTTAAAAAAAGAGTTCTTTACAAAAGAGAATTTTCTGGAAATCTTAAAAAACTCAAGGCTTGAAAATAACGCGCTTAAAGGCTGTTTTGAAGACTGTGATGCTGTAATAAATAATAATATACTGACAATTTACTTAAAACACGGCGGACTTAATCTGTTAAAAGCAAAAAAAGTTGATAACGAAATCTCAAAACTTGTAAGAAAACAATTCGGAGTATCAGTAAAAGTAAATTTTGAAAACCTTTTGACAGAAGAAGATTTTATAAAAAGAGAACAGGAATTTGAAAAAGTTGAGAACAAAGAAAAAATAAAAACAAAAAATAAACCCGATGAAAATGTACCTGTGGAAAAGAATAAACCGAAAGCCAAAGAAATCTCTGTGAGAACACAGGAGAATTTACTCCCGGCAGCAGACCTGACAACAGTAGAAGCTTTAAGCGGAAAAAAGATAAACGAAAAACCGATTGAGATAAAAAGCTTAAATGCAGGAGATAAAAATGTTATAATATGGGGAGATGTGTTCTTTAAAGATTTGATAAAATCAAGAGATAATAAAAAGAATATATACACTTTCTATATAACTGACTATACAAGCTCAATCACAATAAAAGCTATATTGTCAGCTGATAAAAATGATTATCTGGAAAATGTATCAAAGGGTGATACAATAATAGCTAAAGGCCAGGTAAAATATGATGACTATTCAAGAAGCATAGCATTCTTTCCAAATAACATATGCAAGGTGCAAAAATTAAATGTAGTAGACAAAGCAAAAACGAAAAGAGTAGAACTTCATTTACATAGCAATATGTCAGCAATGGATGGCGTAAGCAATATATCAGCGTTTATAAACAGAGCGGCAAAATGGGGGCATAAAGCTATTGCTATAACAGACCACGGAGTAGTGCAAAGTTTTCCGGAGGCTATGTCTGCAATAGAAAAGATAAATAAAAGCGGAAACCCTATGAAGATGATATATGGAATAGAGGCCTACTTTGTAGATGACACTGATGTCTTTGATAAAAATGAACTAAAACGCTTAAAGTCGTATCATCAGGTTATATTAGTGCAAAATAAAACCGGTCTTAAAAATTTATATAAGCTTGTATCAAAAGCGCATCTTGAATATTTTTATAAAAGACCAAGAATACCAAAAAGTGAGTTAATAAAACATAGAGAAGGTCTTATAATAGGAAGTGCCTGCGAGGCAGGAGAATTATTCAGAGCAATGATTGAAGGTAAAACTACAGAGGAGCTTTGCGATATTGCTAAATTTTATGACTATCTTGAAATACAACCTATTGGCAATAACGACTTTATGCTCAGAAATGGATTAGCTTCATCAAAGGAAGATCTGATAGATTTTAATAAAAAAATAGTAAACATAGGTGATAAGCTGAAAAAACCTGTTGTTGCAACCTGCGATGTTCATTTTTTAGACCCGCACGATAATGAATACAGAAAAATACTAATGGCAGGACAGGGTTATTCAGATGCGGACAGACAAGCCCCTCTTTATTTTCGTACTACAGAAGAAATGCTCGAAGAATTTTCATATTTGGGAAAGGAAAAGGCATATGAAGTTGTAGTGGAAAACACAAATAAAATTGCAGATATGATAACCCAGGTAAGACCGATACCAAAAGGAGTATATCCTCCGTTTATAGAGGGCGCAGAAAAACAACTGATTGATATAACCTGGGAAAGAACAAAGAGAATTTACGGAGATCCCCTGCCGGATATAGTGTATAAAAGAATAGACAAAGAACTAAGCTCTATTACAAAGCACGGGTTCTCAGTTCTATATATGACAGCTCAGAAACTTGTTGCCGATTCTGAAAAACACGGCTATCTTGTAGGATCAAGAGGGTCTGTAGGTTCATCATTTGTAGCAACAATGTCAGGTATATCAGAAGTTAACCCGTTAGAACCACATTATATATGTCCAAATTGTAAGCACAGTGAATTTTTTACAGACGGAAGTGTAGGCTCAGGTTTTGATTTACCGGCTAAAAATTGCCCGAAATGTAATACACCCTATAACAGAGATGGCCACGACATACCGTTTGAAACCTTCTTGGGCTTTGACGGAGATAAAACTCCGGATATAGACTTAAACTTCTCCGGAGAATATCAAAGCTATGCGCATAGATATACAGAAGAACTATTCGGGAAAGATAATGTTTTCAAGGCAGGTACAATTTCGACAATAGCTGAGAAAACAGGATTAGGCTTTGTAAAGAAATTTGAAGAAGAGAGAAATATCAGCTTAACTAAAGCGGAAGAAGAACGTTTAGCAAACGGCTGTACGGGAGTCAGAAGAACAACAGGTCAGCATCCCGGAGGAATGGTAGTAGTCCCTAAAGGTATGGAGATATATGATTTCTGTCCGGTGCAAAGACCGGCAAACGATCAAAATTCTGACAATATAACAACACACTTTGATTTTCACTCAATTCATGATACAATATGTAAATTAGATGAACTCGGACACGATGTGCCGTCTATGTACAGATATTTAGAGGACTTCACAGGAATTTCGGTTATGAATGTATCAATGAGCGACCCGGAGGTGATGTCGCTTTTTACATCAACAAAAGCTTTAGGGGTAACTTGTGAGGAAATAGAATCAAAAACAGGAACCTTTTCACTGCCTGAGGTCGGCACAAGCTTTGTAAGAGAAATGCTGATAGAAGCACAGCCTAAAAATTTTTCGGATCTGCTTCAAATAGCCGGACTGTCACACGGAACAGATGTCTGGATATCAAACGCACAGGATCTGATAGCTAAAAAAATCTGCACGATATCCGAAGTTATAGGTACAAGAGATAGTATAATGACATATCTTATACACAAAGGACTTGAACCTAAAATGGCATTTGATATAATGGAAATAACAAGAAAAGGTAAGGCTAAGAAACTTTTAACGCCGGAACATCTGAAAGCTATGAAAGAACACGGAGTCGAACAATGGTATATAGATTCGTGTATGAAAATTAAATATATGTTCCCAAAAGCCCACGCAGCGGCTTATATGATAGCAACACTCAGACTTGGCTGGTATAAAGTTCATAGACCGATAGAATATTATGCTGCTTACTTTACTGTTAAAGGCGAGGATTTTGATGGTCTGTTAGTGATGAAAGGTAAAGAGGCAGTAAAAAACAAGATGAAAGATATAAAATCAAGATGGAACTTTGCTACACAAAAAGAACACGCGCTATATTCAACGCTTCAGATAATAAATGAGATGCTTGCAAGAAATATAGAAGTTCTTCCGGTAGATTTATATAAATCAGATGCAAAGAAGTATCTGATAGAAAACGGGAAAATAAGACTTCCGTTTCAATCACTTGCCGGAGTAGGTGTGAATGCAGGCTATAGTCTGCAGCAGGCCAGAAAAGATGGGGAGTTTATTTCCGTAGAGGATATGCAAATAAGAGCATCTATTAACAAAATCGCTACAGATGCTTTGAAAGAAGCTCATGTTCTTGATGGAATACAAGAAAAAAGTCAAGTTATGTTTTTTTAAAAAAATTCTAATATTAGTGAGGAAATTTAATGAAAACAAATTATAATCGTAAATTATATAAAAATACACCGCAGGGAACAAAAGATCTATTGTTCGAAGAATGTACAGCGAGAAAATACATAGAAGATAAACTCGAAAGAATCTTTACACTCAGAGGTTATAACAGAGTGATGACTCCGGGAATTGAATATATGGACTTGTTTTCTGTTGGAAATACCGGAATAAATGCAGAAGAAATGTATAAGTTCAGTGATCTAAACGGCAGACTCTTAGCATTAAGAGCAGATGCCACATTACCAATAGCAAGAGTAGCTTCAACAAGATTGCAAAATTTAACAGATCCTAAAAGACTTTACTACTTTCATAAGATATATAGAAACAACCCGTCTTTCTTAGGAAAGAGAAATGAAATGATGCAAGCAGGTATAGAAGTTTTGGGAATAGGCGGGGTTAAAAATGATCTCGAAATTTTGATAACTGCATTTGAAACCTTAAATGCATGCAGTCGTGATTTTCGCATAGAAATATCATATGCCGGACTTTTTAAAACGCTTATTGAACAATTAAAAGCAACAGATGAGGAAAAAGAGGAAATCCGTCTTTTGATAGAATCAAAAAATTACGGGTCGCTAAATAGTATACTTGATGAGCTGGAAGAATCAAATATTACAAAGGCAATAAAGCTATTACCAAGGTTGTTCGGCTCAGAGGAAGTTTTTGAACAGGCTTATAAAATATGTCCTGACTATAAATTCAAATCTCAGCTTGATTATCTTAAAAAAATATATATAATACTAAAAGAAAGCGGCTATGCAAATGGACTTATAGTAGACTTAGGGCTTGTTCATAGAAATGATTACTATAGCGGAATAGTTTTCAGCGGTTATATAAGCGGAGTAGCAGATTCTGTATTAAAAGGCGGCAGATATGATAAACTTGCTGCAAGCTTTGGGATGTCTAAACCTGCAATAGGCTTTGGGGTCGATGTAGATGCGTTAGCAATGCTTGCACTTGAAAACAATGAGATAAATACTGATGATGATACTGTCTTAATACATTGTGATAACGGCTATGAGATAAATATGATCTATTATGCTGAAATGCTGCACGGCAGAGGCATAAGATGTGAGTACAGCATATTTTCTACTCTGGATGAAGCTAAAGAATATGCTAAGAAGAAAAATATGAAAAAAATATATTATGCAAAAGAAAATATAGAAGAAATTATTCTTTAACTAAGTAGGAGAATTTTTGATGAAACCAATAAGAATGGCACTGACTAAAGGTCGGCTTGAAAAAGATACACTAAAACTTTTTGAGAAAATCGGAATTGACTGTGAGCCTTTGAAAAATAAGGGAAGAAAACTTATTATACCGCTTGATAATAATAAAATAGAAGTAATTTTAGCAAAATCACCGGATGTTATAACCTATATAGAAAACGGAGTTTGTGACCTGGGAGTAGTAGGAAGAGATACAATACTTGAAAAAGGCGGAAGCTTCTATGAAATATCAGACCTCGGCTTTGGCAGATGTAAATTTTGTCTTGCAACTAAAAAAGATTCTGATTTTTTTAAAGGGCATAGAAAGAAAACTATAGCAACAAAATATCCAAATGTGGCAAGGAATTATTTTGACAAGCAGGATATGGATGTAAGAATAATAAAAATAGAAGGGTCTGTGGAACTTGCTCCGCTTTTAGACCTTGCTGATGCTATAGTCGATATAGTAGAAACCGGCTCAACCTTAAAAGAAAACGGACTGGTGGTAATTAAAGAAGTTACTGATGTATCAGCAAGACTTATTGCTAATACGGCAAGTTTAAAATTAAGAAAACAAGAGATAGAAGATTTAGTATACAGACTTGAAAAAGCTAAGGAGGAACTAAATGATTAACCTGTTTAAAACAAATACAAACGAATTAAAAGAGTTTTTTGATACGCTTTCTTCAAGAAATTACAGTATATCAGGAGATATTGAGAAAAAAGTCAGAGATATAATAGAAGATGTGAGAATAAATAAAGATAAGGCTTTGTTTAAATACACTGAAATGTTTGACGGAGTTGTTCCTGAAGAATATGAAGTGAGTGAAGAAGAAAAACAGTATGCGATAGAAAATTGTGACAAGGACTTTTTAAAAGCAATAAAAAAATGCGCAGAAAATATATTCTCATTCCACCAAAAACAGCTTGAAAAAAGCTGGATCGACACAAATGAAAATGGAGTTATACTAGGGCAGAGAATAAGAGGTCTTGCCAAAGTCGGAATATATGTTCCGGGCGGTACAGCAGCTTATCCGTCTTCTGTATTGATGAATGCAATTCCTGCAAGGATAGCAGGGGTTAAAGAAATAATAATGGTTACACCGCCGTTTAAGGACGAGAACAGTAAAAATAATATCCTGGCAGCAGCAGTAGTAGCAAAGGTTGACAGGATTTTCACCTTCGGAGGTGCCCAGGCTGTAGCAGCATTAGCTTTTGGAACCGAAATAATACCAAAGGTCGATAAAATTGTAGGACCGGGAAATATTTTTGTTGCAACAGCCAAAAAATTACTTTACGGCACTGTGGATATAGATATGGTTGCCGGCCCAAGTGAAATTTTGGTTATTGCAGATAAAACAGCAAATCCAAAATTCCTTGCAGCAGATTTATTATCTCAGGCAGAACACGACACAATGGCGTCCTCAGTTCTTCTTGTAACAGATGAAAATTTAGCCTATGAAACGATGAATCAGGTGAAAATACAGGCTGAAAAATTAGAGCGATATGAAATAATGAAAAAATCTTTAAAAGATTATTCAGCGATAATAATTTGCAAGAACATAGACACCGCAATAGATATTGCAAATGATATAGCTCCGGAACATCTTGAGGTTTGTGTTGAAGATCCAATGAGATATATAGGCAAGATAGATAACGCAGGCTCAGTCTTCTTAGGACACTATTCACCCGAAGCACTTGGAGATTATTATGCAGGCCCGAATCACGTTTTACCAACAGGTGCAACAGCCAGATTCTTCTCACCCTTAGGTGTTGATAGCTTCATTAAAAAATCAAGCTTCATTTATTACACTTTTGAAGCGTTAAAAGAGGCTAAAAATGATATTATAACAGTTGCAAATGAAGAAGGCTTAACAGCACACGCAAATTCTGTTAAGGTAAGATTTGAGGAAGATTAACCCGGGAGGTGATATAATTGTCATATCAGCTTAACAGCAAAATAAGAACTCTTATTCCCTATGAGCCTATATGCGGCGATTTTGAGATAAGACTTGATGCGAATGAATCATATATTAACTTTCCTCGGTATATTACAGATAAGATACAAGAACAGATAAAAAGCATAGACTTCAACAGATACCCTGACCCTTATTGCAAAAACTTATGCAAAAGCGTAGCACAGTTTTATAATATAGATGAAAATTTGATAACTATAGGCGATGGATCTGATGAGTTAATAGGTGTTATTATAAATTCGTTTTTGCAAAAAGGTGATAATATCATCACTCTTTCACACGATTTCTCAATGTACGGGTTTTACGCCTTTTTATCGGAAATGAATAATATTGTTGTTGATAAGAATGAGGATTTAACCATAGATGTAGACAGGATGATAAAAACAGCTTGTGGAAATGATGTCAAAATGATAATATTTTCAAATCCCTGCAATCCAACATCTATAGGCCTTGATAAACAAAGCGTAAGAAAACTTATAAATTCAGTAGAGTCGCTGGTTGTGTTAGACGAAGCTTATATGGACTTTTGGAATGAGTCTTTGCTTAGCGAAACTGCAGATTATGATAACCTGATAATTCTCAGAACCGCATCAAAAGCCTTTGGCGCTGCTGCTGTAAGACTCGGAATAGCTGTTGCCAATAATGTTATAACCCAAGCGTTAAAAGCGGTTAAAGCCCCCTATAATGTAAACTCTGTAACTCAGAAAATAGGAGAAATTATATATAAAGAAAAAAACTTTATAACAGGCAATATAAAAGAGATAATCAAAAACAAGGAGTTTTTAGCTAATGGTTTGTTAAAAATTCAAAAAAATAGACCTGATGTGTTCACGGTTTATAAATCAGATACGAATTTTGTATTTATGAAAATGGAGAATACAAATAAAAGTAAAGAGATTTTTGAATATCTGAAGGAAAATAAAATCGTGATAAGATGTATGGGAAGCTTTTTAAGAGTTACAGCAGGAAGTAAAGACCAATGCAAAAAGTTTCTTGCATTGTTTGAAAATAAACTTAGCAGTATGTATGGTGAATAGAAATGGAAGAAAATATAAAAGATTTAACAAAATTTGAAAGAACAGCAACAATAACAAGAGAAACCAAAGAAACTTCAATAACCGTCAGCATAGATTTAGACGGCGGATTAACTCAGATAGAAACCGGAGTAGGCTTTTTTGATCATATGCTCACTGCTTTTGCAACACATTCAGGGTTTTCTCTTAAAGTCAAAACAACAGGCGACCTGTTTGTCGATTGTCACCACACAGTTGAAGATACGGGAATAGTCTTAGGACAAGCCTTCAAAAAAGCGTTAGGTACCGAACCTGTAAAAAGATTTGCAGATGCTTATATACCAATGGACGAAAGTTTATCGTTTTGTGCTGTTGATATAAGCTCAAGACCGTATCTTGTATTTGATGCAAATTTCCCTCAAAGCCAAATAGGCGACTTTGATGCGTGTATGGTAAAAGAGTTCTTTACAGCATTCGCCTTTAATGCAGGAATAACATTACATATGAAGAACTTATACGGAGATAATTCTCACCACATAGCAGAATCGCTTTTTAAAGCATTCGCCTACTGTATGAAGAAGGCAACAAGATTAAATGAAGATGGCAGACTTATGTCAACAAAGGGAATCTTAGGATAAACCTAATAAGAAAAAAGGTGGGATGAAAAATGATAATTTTCCCGGCAATAGATTTAAAAGATAAAAACTGCGTAAGACTTAAAATGGGCGATTACAACACAGTCCATAAGGTAGCAAAAGATCCGGTTATGACCGCTTTGGAATTTAAAAAGAATGGTGCACAGTGGCTTCATATGGTCGACCTTGATGGGGCAAAAGATGCAACAACTGCTAATTCACAGGTAGTTTTGGATGTCTTAAAAAACAGTGGACTAAAAATAGAAATCGGCGGCGGAATAAGAGATATGAAAACAGTAGAGTTCTATCTTGAAAACGGTATATCAAGAGTCATACTCGGATCTGCAGCAGTTAAAAATCCGCAGTTTATAAAAGAAGCGGTAAAAAAATATCCTGATAACATAGCTGTTGGAATTGATGCTAAAGACGGTATGGTAGCAACAGACGGATGGATAGAAAAAACAGACATACATTATATAGAGCTTGCTAAAAGAATGGAGCAAATAGGCGTTAAATATATAATCTACACCGATATATCAAAAGACGGAATGTTGTGCGGAAGTAACATACAGCAGCTTTATGATCTAAGCAAAGCTGTAAGCTGTAATATAACAGCAAGCGGCGGAGTATCGTGTCTTGATGATATAAAGGACATAGCCTCTTTAAACCTTTATGCAGCTATCTGCGGCAAAGCGATATACAGCGGAAATCTCGATTTAAGAGAGGCAATAAATTATACCAATAAACCAAATAACGAATATTCGGATATAAGAAAGTTTTTCAAAAAAGACAGTCTTATCCCGGCAATAGTACAGGATTATAATAATGAAGAGGTTCTGATGCTTGCCTATGTAAATAAAGAGTCTTTTGAAAAAATGCTTTTGACCGGTTATACCTGGTTTTACAGCAGATCAAGACAGGAATTGTGGAATAAAGGTGCAACATCAGGACATTATCAAAAGGTTATAAGCATATCAGGAGATTGCGATAGCGATACGCTGCTTATAAAAGTTTTACAAACAGGAAATGCGTGTCATACTGGTAAAAGAAGTTGTTTTTTTGAAAGGGTACTTTAGGTGACTTGTTATGGATATGAGTTTAGGTGAGTTGTATTGTCAGATGTATTATGAGAACAAGAGAAAAGAAAAACCTCTTGGAGAAGATGATATATTAAGTAAGAATATACAGGAAATTTTAGATATAAATCTTAATGAGATAAACAGCATTTCAGATGCCTGCGGAGAAGAAAGAAAAACAGATATACTTAACAATGTGGCAGATTTGTTTTACGATTTAATGGCATTGCTTGTAAAGCTTGATATACCTATTGAAAGATTTGATAAAGAGATTTTAAACAGACTGAAATATCGTCAGCATCTTTTAGAGAAAAACGGTTTTAGTAAATATAAGTATGATGTCTGGGCGATGAATCGGTTTGAAAAGACTACAAAATATTTAAAAAAATAAAATGATATATGGAGAGATATTATGAGCGGAGAACTTGAAATTTTATATGAAACGATAAAAAAGAGAAAAGAGGAAAAACAAGAAGGGTCATATACCTGCTATCTGTTTGAACAGGGACTTGATAAAATACTGAAAAAATGCGGCGAAGAGTGCAGCGAAACAATTATAGCCGCAAAAAACAACGATAATAAGGAAACAGTGTTTGAAATTTCTGACTTGATTTATCACCTTACAGTATTGATGGTTAACCAAGGTATAGATATAAAAGATGTAATGAAAGAGCTTGAAAAAAGAAGCGGAAAAACCGGCAACTTAAAGAAATTTCATAAAGTAGATAAAAACACTTAGCCCATAAAAGGAAAAGCGATGTTATGAACGAAGTACTTTTTATAGCAGCTATGTTCGGGATTTTTATATCTGTTATGATCATAGCAAAATTTTTCGGCAAGGAAGGGCTCATAGCTTTTGTCGCTATAGCTACGGTACTTGCAAATATCTTTGTTACAAAACAAGTCAATATATTGGGCTTTAATACAACATTGGGAAGTATAACATTTTCAAGCATATTTCTATGCACAGATATAATAAGCGAAGTGTATGGCTTCAAAGAAAGCAAGAAGGCTGTTAAAATAGGTTTTATGTTCGCTGTTATATTTATTATAGCAACACAGGTAGTAATAGCGTTTGAGCCGAACAGTATGGATTTAGTTCAGGATTCAATGATGTCTCTTTTTGGAATTTCACTCAGAACAACGCTTGCAAGCTTAGTGATGTTTTTTGCATCAAATATATCTGATGTGTATTTGTTTGCGTTTTTGAAAAAGAAATTCCCAAATTCTTTGTGGCTCAGGAATAATATTTCCACAATCTTATGCAACGGAATTGAGAACTTTTTATTCGTATATGCAGCGTTTATAGGGATCTACTCAGCACAGGAATGCCTTGAAATAGCGCTTACAACCTGTTTGTTCGAGGTGATTATCAGTATTTGTGATACACCGTTTGTATATTGGGGCAGAAAAATTGCAAAAGTAGATGAAAAGAGGGTTTGATAAAATTATGAAAGATGTAAAAGAATATTTATCAGGAAAAGTTTATCCGGGCAGAGGAATCGTATGTGGGTTGACAGCTGATGGACAGAATATATTTTTAGCATATTTTATAATGGGCAGAAGTGAAAACAGCAGAAACAGAATCTTTGAAAAAATAGAAAGCGATATCAGAACAAAGGCTTTTGATGAGAATAAAATGAAGGACCCATCCCTTATCATATATAGACCGGTGTGTCATATGAAAGATAAAATAATAATAACAAACGGAGACCAAACAGAAACAATTTATGAGTATTTTTGCAAGGACCAAAGCTTTGAAGATGCCTTGAAAACCAGAACCTATGAGCCGGATGATCCTAATTTTACTCCAAGAATATCACTGCTTTTAGATTATGAAAATGATCTAAAATACAAACTGTCTATAATAAAAAGAGACAGTGGCGAAAAACCAAAGCATTGTTTTTATGAATATAAGCCGCAAAGAGGAAAAGGCCATATTATTCATACATACTTTGATAATGCAGACCCACTTCCTGCGTTTGAAGGGGAGCCTGTTGAAATTTTCATACCGGAAAGTTTTGAAGAGTTTACAAACAGTATATGGGAAGGCCTTAATGAGGAAAATAAAATATCTCTGTTTACGGAATGTATAAATGTAAACAGCAAGAAGATAACAAGTATGATAAAAAATAAAAATGAATAGCGGAGGATTAAAATGAAAGCGGTTATTACTGTAATAGGAAAAGATATAGTGGGCATACTTGCAAAGGTTTCAACTATGTGTGCTAAGTATAATATAAATATTATGGATGTAACACAGTCAGTGCTTCAGGACTTGTTTGCAATGATAATGCTCGTTGATATGAAAACCTGTACAATAGATTTTAAAGAATTTGTTGATAAGATGGCACTACTCGGAGAAGATGAAAATTTAAAGATTCACGTTATGCACGAAGATATATTTAATTCTATGCACAAGATATAACTTTTACGGAGGAATTTGAAATTTATGTTGAATACAGGAGATGTACTTGAAACAATAGAAATGATACAGCAGGAGCATCTGGATATAAGAACAATAACAATGGGGATCTCGCTGTTTGATTGTGCTTGTGATGATATAGACAGATTATCTTATAAAATTTATGACAAAGTCTGCCGATATGCAAAAGATTTAGTCAAGACAGGCAACGATATAGGCAAGGAATATGGAATACCGATAGTAAACAAAAGAATAGCAGTAACACCTATTGCGATGATGGCGGCATCTTGCGGAGGAAAAAATCCTGTTAAAATAGCTAAGATGCTTGATAAGGCGGCTAACGAATTGGGTGTTGACTTCATAGGCGGATATTCAGCCTTAGTGCAAAAGGGTTTTTCTCCCGGTGATTATGCTTTAATAGAGAGTATTCCGGAGGCTCTGAGCCAAACACAGCGAGTTTGCTCATCTGTAAATATAGGCTCCACAAAAACCGGTATCAATATGGATGCTGTTGCAAAAATGGGCAAGATAATAAAGAAATCAGCAAAGCTGACACAGGATAGAAATTGTATCGGGGCTGCAAAATTAGTTGTGTTTTGCAACGCACCGGAAGATAATCCTTTTATGGCAGGAGCTTTTCACGGAGCCGGTGAGCCGGATTGTGTAATAAATGTCGGTATATCCGGTCCGGGAGTAGTCAGCGCAGCTATAGAAAGAGCAAAAGGCTGCGATATAACACAGATAGCAGAGGTTATAAAAAAGACAGCATTCAAGATAACAAGAGCCGGACAGCTTGTAGCCAGGGAAGCCTCAAAAAGATTATGTGTGCCGTTTGGAATTATAGATTTATCATTAGCACCAACGCCTGCTGTGGGAGATTCTGTTGCACAGATAATAGAAAATATAGGCGTGGAAAATTGCGGAGCCTGTGGTACGACGGCTATTTTAGCTCTTCTTAATGATGCGGTGAAGAAAGGCGGAACAATGGCTTCTTCACATGTTGGAGGTTTATCAGGTTCATTTATCCCGGTAAGTGAAGACAGAGGTATGATAGAAGCGGTGAAAAAAGGCTGTCTGACGCTTAACAAGTTAGAGGCAATGACAGCAGTATGTTCAGTAGGCTTAGATATGATAGTAATACCGGGTGATACAAGCAGTGATGTAATTTCAGCAATGATTGCGGACGAAGCGGCAATAGGAATGGTAAACTCAAAGACAACCGCAGTACGCGTGATACCGGCAATAGGAAAAAATGTGGGCGATGAGCTCGACTTTGGCGGTCTTTTAGGCAAAGGACCTGTTATGCCGGTAAATACAAGTTCTCCTTCAGTGTTTATAAAACGAGGAGGAAGAATCCCTGCGCCAATACACAGCTTAAAGAATTAAAGACAAAAGCCATACCGAATGAGTTTTCAAACGGTATGGCATCTTTATTTTTAGTTAATATGCACAAAACAAGGACAAAAATTACGGCTTATTGATAGAAAATAGAGAAAGTAAAAAAAAGTTTAAAAAAGTGAAAAAAATACTTGAATTTGACGGTTATATGCTATATAATGATGTTTGCAAGACTGCAAATGATATGCGAAGAAGCGGGAGGTTGCGGCTTTTAGTCGGTTTTTCCGTGGAGTATGTCCGATTTTAAACCGGGCGGATAAATAATGCAAAAGAAGTAAGGACTTAAACTGCGCACTAATGCGCTCTTTAGCTCTTGTGGGCTTCTTTTGCGTTAAAAACACTTATCTGACTAACTTCCCGGATTTGGCAAGTGCCTGATCCGGTTTTTATATGTATAAAAGTTTAAACACCCGGAGCTGGGGTAAGAAAGTGTTGATACCGCTAACTAATTTTTAAGGAGGCGACGAGAATGGCAGTCAAAAATAAGATAAGGATAAGACTTAAGGGTTATGATCATCAAGTTGTTGATCAATCTGCTGAGAGAATAGTTCAAACAGCTAAACGTACAGGTGCTAAGGTTTCAGGTCCTGTGCCGCTGCCAACAGAAAAGCAGATTGTTACTATTCTAAGAGCTGTTCATAAATATAAAGACAGCAGAGAACAATTTGAGATGAGAACTCATAAGAGACTTATCGATGTATTAAGACCATCAAGCAAAACTTTAGATGCTTTGATGAAACTTGACCTTCCTGCAGGCATTGAAATCGAGATTAAAGCTTAGTTTCAATCAACCTAACGCAGCAGGTAATGTTGGGGAGTAAAACCCAACCAATAACCAAAAGGAGGAAAAAGGTATGAAAAAAGGAATCATCGGTAAAAAAATCGGTATGGCTCAAATTTTTGATGAGAAGGGCAATGTAATACCGGTTACCGTTGTAGAAGCGGGACCTTGCGTGGTTTCGCAAAAGAAAACCGTCGAAACAGATGGTTACAATGCAATCCAGGTTGGCTTTGGTAATGTAAAACCACAAAGAGTCAACAAACCAATGAAGGGTCACTTTGATAAAGGTGATGTAGCTCCTAAGAAAATTCTTAAAGAGTTTCGTCTTGAAGATATCGAAAGCTATAATGTAGGCGATATCATTAAGGCAGAGATCTTCGAAGAGGGAGAAAAAGTTGATGTAATCGGCAGAAGTAAAGGTAAAGGTTATGCCGGTGTAATTAAGCGTTGGAATTTCCACAGACTTAAAGAATCTCACGGTACAGGCCCTAACGTAAGAAAAGGTGGCTCAATCGGAGCTTGTTCAGACCCATCAAGAGTATTTAAAGGTACAAAGATGAATGGACATATGGGCAGCCAAAGAGTAACAGTTCAAAATCTGCTCGTAGTTAAAGTGGATAATGAAAATAACCTTATAGCTATCAAGGGTGCAATCCCCGGTCCAAAAGGATCAACGGTTGTTATCAAAAATTCCGTTAAGGCTTAGTGAAAGGAGGAAATACAATGCCTAAGTTAGATGTAATAAATATGAGTGGCTCAAAAGTCGGAGATATAGAACTTTCAGATGAGATATTTGCTGTAGAACCAAATGTCGCTGCTATGCACCAAATGGTAGTAAACTATCTTGCAAGTCAGCGTCAGGGCACACAATCAGCACTCACCCGTTCAGAAGTATCCGGCGGCGGAAGAAAACCATGGCGTCAAAAAGGTACAGGCCATGCAAGACAAGGCTCTACTCGCGCACCACAATGGACACATGGTGGAGTTGTGTTTGCTCCAAAGCCAAGAAGCTACAGATTCAAGGTCAATAAAAAAGTAAAACGCCTTGCAATGAAATCAGCTTTCTCATCAAAAGTTATAGACAACGATTTAATCATTATAGATGAAATCAAAACAGATGAGTATAAAACCAAAACAATGGTAAAAATGCTTTCAGATATAAAAGCAGAGAAAAAACCACTTATCGTGCTTGACAGCGTAGATAAGAAAGTTATTAAATCTGTTTCAAATATACCAAAAGCTAAAACAACTCAAGTCAATACATTAAATGTATATGATATTATGAATGCAGATAAGCTTGTTATCACACAGGCAGCAATAAAGAAAATTGAGGAGGTGTATGCATAATGTTTGCACACGATATAATCCTAAAGCCAATAATCACAGAGAAATCTATGGCATGTATGCAAATGAAAAAATACACCTTTAAGGTAAAGAAATCCGCTAACAAAATAGAAATCGCAAAAGCGGTAGAAGAAATCTTTAAAGTAAAGGTAGCAAAAGTAAACACTTTGAATGTAAGAGGTCGTTTGCGTCGTCAGGGAAGAACTCAAGGCTATACTCCATCCTGGAAAAAAGCCATAGTTACATTAACAGAAGACAGCAAATCTATAGAATTTTTTGACGGCATGATGTAGTCCTTGCGAATATCTATAGATAAACGATAAGGATATGCACAGTATGGGGAAGGCATAACCCCGCAAAGCCATCATGAGGAGAGTGAAACAAGATGCCTATTAAAAATTATAAACCGACTACTCCGTCAAGACGTAATATGTCAGTAACAGACTATTCAGTTTTGTCAAAGGTAAAGCCGGAAAAGAGCTTGCTTGCACCACTTAGCAAAAAATCAGGTCGCAACAGCTACGGAAGAATAACAGTACGCCACAGAGGCGGCGGAAACCGCAGAAAATATCGTATGATTGACTTCAAGCGTCAAAAATTCGATGTAGATGCAATAGTAAAAACAATCGAATACGATCCAAACCGTTCAGCTTTCATCGCACTCATAGAATATGAGGACGGAGAAAAAAGCTATATCATAGCACCAAACGGCTTAAAGGTCGGATACAAAATTCAGTCAGGTCCAAATGCAGATATTCTGCCGGGAAATGCATTACCATTGGAAAACATACCAACAGGTACATTCGTTCACAATGTTGAGCTTTATCCCGGAAAAGGTGCACAGCTTGCAAGATCAGCAGGAAATATGGCACAGCTTATGGCAAAAGAAAATAAACTTGCCCTTTTAAGACTGCCATCAGGAGAATTAAGAAATGTTCCAATCAAATGTATGGCAACAATCGGACAAGTATCAAACACTGACCACGAGAATGTTAAAATCGGAAAAGCTGGCCGTAAAAGACATATGGGTATAAGACCAACCGTAAGAGGATCTGTTATGAACCCATGCGATCACCCGCACGGCGGTGGTGAGGGTAAATCACCAATCGGACGTCCGGGACCGGTTACACCTTGGGGTAAACCAACATTGGGCTACAAGACAAGAAAGAAACATCATAGAACAGATAAATTTATAGTAAAACGCAGAAACGGTAAATAATACGGAACGGAAAGGAGTTTGATAAAAAATGGGCAGAAGTGTTAAGAAAGGACCTTTCGTGCAACCGAAGTTGCTTGAGAGAGTAGAAAAAATGAACGAATCTGGCGAAAAGAAAATTCTTAAAACCTGGAGCAGAGCATCAACAATCTTCCCGGATTTTGTAGGTCATACCTTTGCGGTTCACGATGGACGCAAACACGTTCCGGTATATGTAACCGAAGATATGGTAGGTCACAAATTGGGAGAATTTGCTCCGACAAGAACTTTTAAAGGACATGCCGGATCCAAAACAAGCAAGTAAGACCGAAAGGAGTGCATTTAAATGGAAGCAAGAGCACAGTTAAAATATGTAAGAATTGCTCCTCGCAAGGTCGGCATAGTATTAGACTTGATAAGAGGCAAAAATGTAAACTATGCAATGGCAGTATTAAAGAATACACCAAAGGCAGCTTGTGAGGATTTACAAAAATTATTAAAATCTGCAATAGCAAATGCAGAAAATAATCACGATATGGATACATCAAGATTATATATTGCCCAGTGTTTTGTTTGTCAGGGACCAATGCTTAAGCGTATTCGTCCAAGAGCACAGGGTCGTGCGTTCAGAATAAATAAGAAAACATCGCACATAACAATGGTGCTTAAGGAAGAAGAAATTTAAGATAGGAGGGAAAGCAATAATATGGGTCAGAAAGTAAATCCCCATGGACTTCGTGTGGGAATAATCAAAGATTGGGATTCACGCTGGTATGCAAACAGTAAAGATTTCGGAGATTTATTGGTAGAAGACTATAATCTCAGAAAGATGTTAAAGAAAAAAATCCAATCAGCAGGCGTTCCCAAGATCGAAATTGAAAGAAGAGCTAACAGAGTAAGAATTCACATTCACTGCGCAAAACCCGGTATGGTTATCGGTAAGGGCGGCGCAGAAATAGAGAAGCTTCGTTTAGAGTGTGAAAAGATGATAAATAAGCCCGTTTCAATAAATATAATTGAAGTAAAATCACCTGATATGGACGCTCAGCTTATAGCAGAAAATATAGCAGTACAGCTTGAGAAGAGAATTTCATTCAGAAGAGCAATGAAACAAAGCATCGGAAGAGCAATGAAATTCGGAGCAAAAGGTATCAAAGTTCAGGTATCAGGTCGTTTGGGCGGCGCAGAAATCGCCAGAGCTGAACAATATCACGAGGGAACAATCCCGCTTCAGACATTAAGAGCAGATATTGATTACGGTTTTGCAGAGGCAGATACAACCTACGGAAAAATCGGAGTAAAAGTATGGCTCTACAAAGGCGAAGTGTTACAGCAAAGCGCAAAGAAAACCCCTAAAAAAAATGAGGAAGGGGGCAAACAATAATGTTAATGCCAAAACGCGTTAAGTTTCGCAGAGTACACAGAGGACGTTTAAAAGGTAAGGCTTTGAGAGGAAATAAAGTCACATACGGTGATTTTGGACTCCAGGCATTACAACCATCTTGGATAACATCAAACCAAATAGAAGCTGCTCGTATAGCAATGACACGTTATACAAAAAGATATGGTAAAGTCTGGATCAAAATATTCCCGGATAAGCCAATCACAGAAAAGCCAGCCGAAACACGCATGGGTTCCGGTAAAGGATCACCGGAATATTGGGTAGCAGTTGTTAAACCGGGAAGAATTATGTTTGAAATAGGCGGCGTAGATGAGAAGGTCGCTCGTGAGGCTATGAGACTTGCAGCAAACAAACTCCCGATAAAATGCAAGTTTGTAAAGAAAGAAGAAAAAACGGAGGGTGATAGTTAATGAAAGCTTCAGAGATTAGAGAATTATCAAAAGCTGAATTACAAGAAAAGCTTAAAGATCTTAAAGCAGAACTTTTCAACCTGCGTTTCCAGCTTGCAATTAATCAGTTAGACAACCCGAAGAGAATAAATACTGTTAGAAAAGATATAGCAAGAGTAAATACAATAATCAGAGAAAACGAAATAAACGACAGTATTGCTAATGAGGAGGATTAATCGTGAGCGAAAGGAATATGAGAAAAACTCAGATTGGAAAAGTAACTAGCAATAAGATGGATAAAACAGCTGTTGTATCAATTCAAGACAGCGTAAAACATCCAAAATATAAGAAAATAATGAAGCGTACAATAAAATTCAAGGTGCACGATGAGAATAATGAGTGCAATATCGGAGATAAAGTACGCATAATGGAAACCAGACCATTATCAAAAGATAAAAGATGGCGTTTGGTAGAAATCTTAGAGAAAGCAAAATAATAAGCGGTTAGAAAATGCAGCCGGTCAGGAGGGAAAGACTGTGATACAACAACAAACCTGCCTTAGAGTAGCCGATAATACCGGAGCAAAAGAAATAATGTGTATCCGAGTATTAGGAGGAACAGGAAGAAGGTATGCAAACATCGGTGATGTAATAGTAGCATCAGTAAAAAAAGTTTCACCGGGTGGAGTTGTAAAAAAAGGTGAAGTAGTTAGAGCGGTAGTTGTACGCTCAGCTAAAGGCGTTCGTCGCAGCGATGGAACGTATATTCGTTTTGATGAAAATGCTGCGGTTATTATCAAAGAAGATAAAAATCCGAGAGGCACACGTATTTTCGGACCAGTAGCAAGAGAGCTTCGTGAAAAGGATTATCTGAAAATATTAAGCTTGGCTCCGGAAGTTTTATAGGAGGTGTTACAACAGTATGACAAAAAAAGTTCATGTTAAAACGGGTGACACCGTAATGGTAATAAGCGGAAAAGATCGTGGCAAAAAAGGAAAAGTATTGGCAGTAAGCCCAAAAGAGGGAAAAGTTATTGTTGAGAAAATAAACGTAGTAAGCAAACACGTCAAGCCACGCAAGATGGGCGACCCAAGCGGAATAATCAAAACCGAAGGCGCTATGTACGCAAGTAAAGTACAAATCGTATGTCCGCGTTGCGGAAAACCAACCCGTATAGGACACAAAATATATGAAGACGGAAGTAAAGAGCGCATTTGTAAGAAATGCAATGAAACACTTTAAGGAGGATGACACCATATGGCAAGATTGAGAAAATTCTATGCTGAGGAAGTTGCTCCTGCAATGATGAAAAAGTTTTCATATAAAAATGTGATGCAAATTCCGAAGATGGAAAAAGTAGTAATAAATGTAGCAGCAGGCGAAGCAAAAGATAACGGAAAAATGATAGAGGCAATAATGAGAGATTTAAGCCAAATCACCGGTCAAAAGCCTGTAGTATGCAAAGCAAAGAAATCTGTTGCTAACTTTAAATTAAGAGAAGGTATGAATATCGGAGCAAAAGTAACCTTAAGAGGCGACAAGATGTACGAGTTCATCGACAGATTATTCAATGTTGCTTTGCCAAGAGTTCGTGACTTCAGAGGAATAAACGGAAATTCCTTTGACGGAAGAGGTAACTATAATATGGGAATCAAAGAACAGTTGATATTCCCGGAAATAGATTACGATAAGATCGACAAAATTCGCGGAATGGATATATGCTTTGTAACATCCGCAAAAACAGATGAAGAAGCTAAAGAGTTATTAAGTCTCTTAGGCGCTCCATTTAAGAAGTAGGAGGTAAGGCAAGTGGCAAAAACAGCGATGAAAGAAAAGCAGAAAAGACCTGCTAAATATTCAACACGTAAATATAACAGATGCAAAATTTGCGGCAGACCGCACGCCTATCTTCGCAAGTTCGGAATATGCCGTATATGCTTTAGAGAATTAGCTTATAAAGGTCAAATTCCAGGTGTAAAGAAAGCAAGCTGGTAATAAGGGAGGAAAAAGGAATGCAAATTACAGATTCAATAGCAGATTTACTAACAAGAATCCGCAATGCAAGCTCAGCAAAACATGAAGTTGTTGATGTACCCGCCTCCAATATGAAAAAGGCTATCGTGCAAATTCTTGTAGATGAAGGATATATCAAGAACTTTATAGTAATAGAAGATGGTAAGCAGGGAATCATCAGAGCAATGTTAAAATACGACGAGAACAAGAAGCCTGCGATAACAGGACTCAGAAGAGTATCTAAACCGGGACTTCGTGTTTACAGCAGTGCTGAGGAAATGCCGAAAGTTATAAAAGGCTTAGGAGTTGCAATCGTATCAACTTCAAAAGGTGTTATGACAGACCGTAAGGCTCGCAAAGAGAATGTCGGCGGCGAAGTCCTTGCATTTGTATGGTAAGGAGGTAGGCAAAGAAAATGTCTCGAATTGGAAAGAAACCTATAGAGATTCCAGCGGGAGTTGAGGTAAAACTTGACAATGGCGTTATAACAGTCAAAGGTCCCAAAGGAACATTAACACAAGCAATCAGTCCAAGAATTACAGTAAGCATAGAGGGTAACATAATAACATTTACCCGTGCAAGCGATGTAAAAACAGATAGAAGCCTACACGGTTTATCAAGAAGTTTAGTCGCAAATATGATAGAGGGCGTATCAAAAGGGTTCAAAAAAGAACTCGAAGTAAATGGTGTAGGTTACCGTGTTCAAAAGCAAGGCAAGAAACTTGTCTTAAACCTTGGCTATTCACATCAGGTATTTATAGATGATACAGATGATGTAACAACAGAGGTTAAAGGTAATGTGGTAACAGTTTTGGGAATTGACAAACAAAAAGTAGGTCAATTTGCAGCAGAACTAAGAGAGAAACGCCCACCGGAGCCATATAAGGGCAAAGGTATTAAGTATGTTGGCGAGTTTATCCGTCGTAAAGAAGGAAAGGCCGGCAAAGGTAAATAATTAAGGAGGGAAAATAAGAAATGATAAAAAAGATTGATAAAAACATCTCAAGACTTAAACGTCATAAAAGAGTAAGACATAATATCAAGTCAAAAGCAAATTATCCAAGACTAAATGTTTTCCGCTCCAACACAAATATCTATGCACAAATAATAGATGATGAGAAAGCTGTAACATTAGTTTCAGCCTCATCTTTAGACAAAGAGATAAGCGCAAACGGCGGAAATAAAGAAGGAGCTTTTGAGGTAGGTAAGCTTATAGCACAACGCGCAAAAGATAAAGGAATAGAAGCAGTTGTATTTGATCGCGGCGGCTATCTTTATCACGGAAGAGTACAAAAGCTTGCTGAAGGCGCCAGAGAAGGCGGACTTAAGTTTTAAAGTAAGGAGGAGAACAACCTTTGGTTAAAACAAATTCAATAGCAACCGAATATGAAGAGCGTGTTGTAGCAATAAACCGTGTTTCAAAGACCGTAAAAGGCGGAAGAATCTTCAAATTTGCAGCATTGGTAGTTGTAGGAGATGGAAAAGGAACAGTAGGTTTTGGCATCGGAAAATCAGGCGAGGTTCCGGATGCAATACGCAAAGGAATAGAAGATGCAAAGAAAAACATGGTAAAAATTTCTTTGAGAGGCACAACAATTCCACACGAAACAGTAGGAGCTTTTGGAGCAGGCAGAGTTTTGCTAAAGCCGGCTGCTCCCGGTACAGGCGTTATCGCAGGCGGACCTGTAAGAGCTGTTGTTGAAGTGGCAGGAATAAAAGATATTAGAACAAAAGCTTTAAGATCAAACAATCCGTGCAACGTAGTTCGTGCAACAATGCAAGGTCTTACAAGCTTGCGTACAGCTGAAGAAGTAGCAAAAGTACGCGGAAAAAGCGTAAAAGAGATAATATAAGAGGGGGTAGTTGTATATTATGGCAGATTTAAAAGTAACATTGACAAAAAGCCTGATAGGCAGCAAAAAAGACCAGATTGCTACTGCCCACGCTTTGGGTCTGAAAAAAATCGGCGATAGCAGAATTCAACCCGATAATGCACAAACAAAAGGTAAGATTTTCAAAATCAAGCATCTTGTAGAAGTAACAGAAGCTTAAAGGAGGTGTAGTGCGAATGAAACTGCATGAACTTTCTCCTGTACCGGGTTCAAAGAAAGCTCCGAAAAGAGTAGGAAGAGGCCACGGTTCAGGTTGGGGAAAAACAGCAGGAAAGGGTCATAAAGGTCAAAAAGCAAGATCCGGCGGATCAATAAGACCAGGCTTTGAAGGCGGTCAAATGCCTTTACAAAGAAGAGTCCCTAAAAGAGGATTTAATAATATTTTCAAGAAAGATATTATTGGAATAGATATTTCCAAACTCAACATTTTTGAGGATGGCGCAACAGTAGATACACAGGCTATCTTAGATGCAGGCATCACAAAAGAAGCAAGAGATGGAATAAAGATTCTTGGCAACGGCAACTTGGAAAAGAAGCTTAATGTTAAAGTAACAGCATATTCGAAGTCAGCAAAAGAAAAAATCGAAGCTGCCGGAGGGAAGGCAGAGGTGATTTAGTTGCTGCAAACAATAAGAAATGCTTGGAAAATACCGGATTTAAGAAAGAAAATACTGTTTACACTGCTAATCGTCGTAGTATTCAGAATAGGAGCAGCTTTACCGGCACCGTTTCTTGATATGACAGCTTTAGCAGGCGCTATGGGAGCTATAGACGAAGGCGGAACAATGCTTGCATATATAAACACCTTATCTGGTGGAGCATTTGCTAATGCAACGCTGTTTGCAATGTCAGTAACACCTTATATCAATGCACAAATCATTATGCAGCTTTTAGCTGTTGCAATACCACCTCTTGAGCGAATGGCAAAAGAGGGTGCGGAAGGCAGAAAGAAATTAAGTTCAATCACAAGATATGTGGCAGTAGGCTTAGGTCTTGTACAGGGTACAGCCTATTATATGTATCTTAGAAACACCTCATTTGAGGGTTTGCCAATAGTTAAGTACACATCAGGCTTTGAGGGCGTATTTGCAGCAATCGCAATTATCTTAGTGTTTACAGCAGGTACAGCACTTATGATGTGGCTTGGCGAACAAATAAACCAACACGGTATAGGAAACGGAATTTCTATACTGTTGTTTGCAGGTATCGTAGCAAGAATGCCTTATACAATAAGCCAGCTTGTAACATACTGGGGCGCAGCAAATGAAAGTCCAGAGGCATTTGGACAGTATTACTTCTTAGTTCCGATTTTTGTACTGATATTCCTGGCAACAGTTTGGTTAATCGTATTTATGAACGATGCAGAAAGAAGAATACCGGTACAGTATGCAAAAAGAGTTGTAGGAAGAAAAATGTATGGAGGCCAAAGTACACATATTCCGATAAAGGTAAATTTATCAGGAGTTATGCCAATTATCTTTGCAAGCTCAATACTTTCAATACCAAGCACAATAAATCTTTTTGTAACACCAACAGGCTTTTGGAAAGGATTTTTAGATGCTTTCTCAACAACAGGTTGGTTCTATCCAATATTATACTTTTTGTTTATCATTTTGTTTGCATATTTTTATGTTGCAATACAATACAATCCAATAGAGATGGCAAACAATCTTCGCCAGAACAATGGAACAATTCCGGGATTAAGACCGGGAAAACCAACATCAGATTTCATATCAAAGATTCTCTCAAAGGTCACTTTGATAGGCGCATTATTCCTTGCTTTTATAGCAATATTCCCGATAATATTCGGAAATGCAGCTTCTATGTCAAACTTATCTTTGGGCGGAACATCAGTTATAATCTTAGTTGGTGTAGCACTTGATACAATGAAACAAATGGAATCACAAATGATGATGCGTCATTATAAAGGATTTTTAGATTAAGAAAGGATATTGCAGTTATGAAAATTATATTATTGGGAACACCTGGTTCAGGTAAAGGTACTCAGGCAAAGAAGATATGTGAGAAATTTTCAATAGTATCAATATCCACAGGAGAAATAATAAGAAACGCGTTGAAAAGCGGCACAAAGCAAGGCTTGGAAGCAAAAAAATATATAGACAAGGGAGCACTTGTTCCTGATGACGTTGTAATCGGAATAGTATGGGAAAGAATCCAACAGGACGATTGCAAAAACGGATTTATATTAGACGGTTTTCCAAGAACAATTCCTCAAGCCGAGGCACTCGAAAGAATGAATGTTGGTATTGATGCTGTGGTATGCTTGAATGTACCGGATGAGGCAATAGTAACAAGAATGTCGGGTCGCCGTGTTTGCACAAACTGTGGAACAGGATATCATATGATGTTTAACAGACCTATACAAGAAGGTATATGTGATGTTTGTGGAAATACCCTTTCTCAGCGTGACGACGATAAGCCGGAAACAGTACAGGAGCGTTTAAAGGTTTATCACGAGAATACAGAACCTTTAATAGATTTCTATAAGAATAAGGGCCTATTAGTTGAGATAGAAGCTCTTAAAGAGATCGATCTTGTAACAGAAGATATAGTAAAAGCATTAGAGGCAGTAAAATGATAATTCTTAAAACTGAACGCGAACTGTCATATATGAGGTCCGCAGGAAGAATTGCCGCAAATGCACTGCAGCTTGCCGGGGAAAACATAAAGCCGGGTATATCTACACTTGAACTTGATGAAATTGTAGAGAAGTATATAAGAAAGAATGGTGCTACACCTTCTTTCTTAAACTACGGCGGCTTTCCGGCATCTGCTTGTATATCACCAAACAATGTCGTCGTACACGGCATACCAAGTAAGAACTGCATCCTCAAAGAGGGCGATATAGTAACTATAGATGTGGGCGCCTGCTATAAGGGCTATCACGGAGATACAGCATATACCTTTGCCTGCGGCGAAATTTCCAAAGAAGCACAAAAACTTTTGGAAGTCACTAAGGAAAGCAGAAAAAGAGGTATAGAAAAAGCTAAAAAAGGCTTCAGAATAGGAGATATATCCAGTGCAGTCCAGGAGTATGTCGAGTCGCACAACTACTCGGTGGTACGGGATTTTGTCGGCCATGGAGTAGGTGCTCGACTACACGAAGAACCAAGTGTTCCGAATTTTGGAAAAAAGGGACGCGGAGTTCGCCTAATCCCCCATATGACCATAGCAATAGAACCTATGGTGAATATCGGGAGCTATTATGTTGATGTGCTTGAAGATGAATGGACAACAGTTACACGAGACGGAAGCTTGTCAGCACAGTTTGAACATACTGTCGCAATAACAGAAGATGAACCTGTTATATTAACACTTCCGGGTTGATGAGGTGAAACAGTGGATTATATAAGAGGCTTGGTCGTTAATAATAAAGCCGGACGAGATAAAGGAAGATTTTTCGTCGTGATAAGCTGCGATGAAAAATATGCGGATATTTGCGATGGAAAATATCGCAGGCTGGAAAAACCAAAGCATAAAAATATAAAACATCTATCAGCAACAAAAACAGTTTTAAATGAGGAAGATTTAAAATCGAACAGAAGCGTAAGAAAAGCTCTCGCAGCTTTCAATAATAAGTAAGTGCTTTTTGAGTCAGGGGGAATAAAATTGTCAAAACAAGATGTAATTGAGATAGAGGGCATAGTAAAAGAAGCTCTACCAAATGCAATGTTTAAAGTGGAAATTCCAAACGGACATGTAATACTTGCACATATATCCGGTAAGCTAAGAATGAACTTCATTAGAATTCTGCCGGGCGATAAAGTGACAATGGAAATGTCACCTTACGATTTGACAAGAGGCCGTATTACATGGCGTTCAAAATAATGAGGAGGTATGTAAAATGAAAGTAAGACCTTCCGTAAAAAAAATATGCGAGAAATGTAAGGTTATAAAACGTAAAGGTAAGATTATGGTTATCTGCGAAAACCCAAAGCATAAACAACGCCAAGGATAGCAGATAAAAAGGGAGGTACAAATATATGGCACGTATAGCCGGTATCGATTTACCGAGAGATAAAAGAATTGAAATCGGATTATCATATATTTACGGAATAGGCCGTAAAACAGCTACTAAAATTATACAGGCAACAGGTGTTAATCCTGATATAAGAGTAAGAGATTTAAGCGAAGACGATGCAAATAAATTAAGAGACTATATCGACAAGAACTGCGTTGTAGAAGGTGACTTGAGAAGAAATATAGCCTTTGATATCAAAAGACTAATCGAAATTGGTTGCTACAGAGGAGTTCGTCATCGCAAAGGTCTGCCTGTAAGAGGACAGCGTTCAAAGACAAATGCCAGAACCCGTAAAGGTCCAAGAAAGACTATGGCAAATAAAAAGAAATAAGCTGTGAGGAGGTAAAACATGGCAGCACAAAAAGGAAAAAAGACAGTAGTGCGCAGACGTCGTGAACGCAAAAATATAGAGCGTGGAGCTGCACATATACAGTCAACTTTCAATAATACAATCGTTACAATAACAGATACAAAAGGAAATGCAGTATCTTGGGCAAGTGCAGGAGAATTAGGCTTCAGAGGTTCAAGAAAATCAACTCCGTTCGCAGCTCAAAGCGCAGCCGAAACAGCAGCAAAAGCAGCTATGGAACACGGAATGAAAACAGTTGAAGTTTATGTAAAAGGCCCGGGAGCCGGAAGAGAAGCTGCAATCAGAGCATTGCAGGCAACAGGACTTGATGTAAGCTTGATTAAAGACGTTACACCAATTCCACATAACGGTTGTCGTCCACCAAAGAGAAGACGTGTGTAATTTTTAAGGGAGGTGCAAATATAGTATGGCAAGATATACAGGAGCGGTTTGCAGACTTTGCCGTCGTGAAGGCAAGAAACTTTTCTTAAAAGGTGATAGATGTTACACAGGCAAATGCGCACTAAGCCGCAGAGCTTATGCTCCGGGACAACACGGACAAGGAAGAAAGAAACTTTCAGAGTACGGTATGCAGTTAAGAGCAAAGCAAATGACAAGAAGATATTACGGAGTTTTAGAAGGTCAATTCAGACACTACTATGAGTTGGCAGAGAAAAAACCGGGCAAAACAGGTGAAGAGTTACTCTCAATCTTAGAAAGCCGCCTTGATAACGTAGTATATAGATTAGGTTTTGCATCATCAAGAGCAGAAGCAAGACAGTTGGTAGTTCACGGACATTTTACAGTAAACGGAAAAAGAGTTGATATCCCATCTTTCTTGGTAAAACCGGGAGATGTAGTTGCTATATCAGAAAAAGCAAAGAAAAATGCAAAATTCAAATCATTGCTTGAAAATGGAAACTCTAAAACAATAGTAAAATGGTTAGAACTCAACCGCGAGCTTTGTGAGGCAAAAGTTTTAGATAAGGCTAAGAGAGAGGATATCGATCTCGAAGTTGAAGAAACACTTATCGTTGAGTTGTACTCCAAATAATAGTATTTAAGTAGCTTAATTTATCGGGAAGAAAATAAGCAAGTTTTGCTCAAGCAAGGAGGAACATACTAATGTTAGAGATAGAGAAGCCAAATATTACTACAGAAAAGCTGTCTACCGATGGCAAGTACGGAAGATTTGTAATTGAACCTCTTGAAAGAGGCTTTGGAGCAACATTGGGAAATAGCTTAAGAAGAGTTTTGCTTTCTTCTTTGCCGGGAGTTGCCGTAACATCAATAAAAATTGATGGAGTATTACACGAGTTTTCAACTATTCCCGGAGTTAAAGAGGATGTTACTCAAATTGTGTTAAATATAAAAGGACTTACCGCAAAGCTTGAAAATAATGAGCCTAAAACAGTAAGAATAGATGCGGTAGGACCGGGAGTTGTTACAGCTGCAGATATACAGTGTGACAGCGAAGTGTGTATATTAAATGAGGATATGCACATAGCAACATTGGCTGATGACGGAGAACTCTCAATGGAGATAACTCTGGACAGAGGTAGAGGGTATGTTCCGGCGGAAAAGAATAAACAGCTTATGGAGGAGAATATAATAGGAGTCTTGCCAATAGACTCAATTTATACCCCGGTGCTGAAAGTAAACTTTTTCGTGGAGAATACGCGTGTAGGTCAAATTACCGATTTTGATAAGCTTACAATAGATATTTGGACAAATGGCGTTATAAATGCACAGGAAGCAGTTTCCTATGGTGCAAAAATTTTGATAGAACATTTCTCATTGTTTGCAAACCTTTCACAAGAAGATTTCGGAACAGAAATAATGGTAGAAAGAGAAGAGCAAAGCAAGGGACTTCTTGATGTAACTATCGAAGAATTGGATCTCTCTGTAAGATCATTTAACTGTCTGAAACGAGCAGGTATAGATACTATAGAAGATCTTATAGCGAAAACAGAGGGAGATATGATGAGAGTCAGAAACTTAGGTCGTAAATCTCTTGAAGAAGTTCAGAATAAGCTTAAAGAATTAGGATTTGAGCTAAAAGAAGAAGAATAGAGAAAAAATAGGGTAAGGAGTGAAATAAATGGCCGTAAGAAGAAAGCTTGGAAGAGATGCAGCTCATAGAACTGCAATGCTCAGAGCATTGGTAACATTCCTTTTGGAAAACGGAAAGATCGAAACAACATTACCAAGAGCAAAAGAGGTAAGAGGACTTGCAGAAAAAATGATAACAATGGCAAAAGTAAATAATCTGCACAATAAACGTTTAGCTCTTTCTTTCATTACAAAAGAGGCTGTTGTTAAAGATTTGTTTGATACAATAGCACCTAAATATGCGGACATTAACGGTGGATATACAAGAATTACCAAATTAGGACCTCGCAGAGGAGATGCTGCTGAAATGGCTATTCTTGAGTTGATTGATGTGAAATCCGATGCACCAGAAGCAGAGGATAAAAAAAGCAATAAATAAGAAAAAGCTGAATGCTTTTAAAATATAGGGTATACGGATTTTTCTGTATGCCCTTTTGTTTTATCATTTAATCGATTTGAAAGGAAAATTTTTATGAATTATAATGAGGAAGCCTTAAAATTACACGAAGAAAAAAAAGGTAAAATTGAAGTATGTTCTAAAATAAAACTTGAGAATAAAGATGATTTAAGTATCGCATATACACCGGGAGTAGCAAAACCCTGCAGATGTATAGCAGAAAATCAAGATGATGTATATAAATATACGGCAAAGGGGAATTTAGTAGCAGTAGTATCAGACGGAACAGCGGTCTTAGGACTTGGAGATATAGGCCCAAAGGCTGCAATGCCGGTAATGGAAGGAAAGTCAATACTCTTTAAGGAATTTGCAAATATAGATGCGTTTCCAATCTGCCTTGATACAAAAGATACAGAGGAAATTATAAAAACAGTTAAATACTTAGCTCCGACTTTTGGCGGCATAAATCTTGAGGATATAGCAGCTCCGCGTTGTTTTGAAATAGAGGAAAGATTAAAAAAAGAACTCGATATCCCGGTTTTCCACGACGACCAGCACGGAACAGCAATAGTCGTCTTAGCTGGACTTATAAATGCTGTAAAACTTGTGGGCAAGAAATGGGAAGATTTAACTGCAGTAATAAACGGAGCAGGAGCAGCAGGTATAGCAATTTGCAAACTTCTTATGGATTACGGAATAGGTAATGTGATACTCTTAGACAGAAAAGGCAGCCTTGTGCCGGGAAGAGAAGCGATGAATCCGGCAAAAGAAGAAATTGCAAAAGTAACTAATAAAAACAGGGAGTCAGGCGTACTTTCAGAAATCGTAAAGGGTAAGGATATATTTATAGGAGTGTCTTCAGCGAATGTTCTGACAAAGGATATGGTGAAGACTATGGCAGACGACAGCATAATTTTTGCTATGGCAAACCCTGTTCCGGAGATTATGCCGGAAGATGCAAAAGAAGCCGGAGCAAGAATAATAGCTACAGGCCGTTCTGATTATGCAAATCAGATAAATAATGTTTTAGTGTTCCCCGGAATATTCAGAGGAGCATTGGACTCAAGAGCTAAAGCTATAACGCAGGAAATGAAAATCGCAGCAGCAAAAGCTATAGCAAATATAATACAGGAAGATGAAATATCAGAAGAATATATAGTACCTAACCCACTTGATAAACGAGTAGCTAAAATGGTATCAAAAGCAGTGTATGAAATAGGAATTACACAGAGGTAAAATGAAATAAATGTAAAGTAAAACGGCAGCAGTAATTATTACTTGCTGCCGTTTTTGATGTGCTTAATTCCTAATAAAAACTTTGCAAAATTATTTGCAATATGGTACTATAATATGTGTTGAAAAATAAATTTTATAGCGGAGGTTTTTAGAATGACGGTACGAGAAATTGCTGAAATTCTTCACGCAGAGATCATTTTTGAGGGAGATCTTGATGCAGAAGTAAAAAATGCGTGTGGCTGTGACTTAATGAGTGATGTGTTAGCGTTTGTAAAAGAACAATCTGTTTTACTGACAGGACTTCTTAATCCGCAGGTTATCAGAACAGCTGAAATGATGGATATGCATTGTGTAATATTCGTCAGAGGGAAAACAGTAGCACCTAATATTGTAGCATTGGCAAAACAAATGGGTATAACAGTATTATCAACAAGCTTACGCTTGTTTACAGCCTGCGGCAAACTTTATCAGGCCGGGCTGCAAGGGGGTTATGAAAACGAATGATTCTTTAAAGTTGCACTACGAGGTGTCCGGAGATGACTTTATTTCAGCCGGTATAGCATCAAGTCGTGTAAAGAATAAACTAAAACAAATAGGCTACCCCCCTATTGCTATAAGAAAAGTTGCGGTTGCGATGTATGAAGCGGAAATAAATATGGTAATACACGCAAACGGAGGAACTATAGATGTAGATATAAATTCGGAAAGAATAAAGGTTATACTAAAAGATATAGGTCCCGGTATTCCGGATATAGAAAAGGCAATGCAGGAGGGATTTTCAACAGCTACAGACGAAATAAGAGAGTTAGGCTTCGGTGCCGGTATGGGACTTCCTAACATAAAATCTTATACTGATGAGTTGAAAATTGATACAGTATTAGGTCAAGGTACGACCATAGAAATAACGGTATACTGTAAAAGTTAATAGTAAAATGGGAGTTGAAAAAAATGACTAAATTTTTCCATTCCGTTATGTTAGAAAAAAATAAATGTGTTGGGTGTACAAACTGTGTTAAACGTTGTCCGACTCAAGCAATAAGAGTAAGAAATGGAAAAGCAGTTATACATTCAAAAAGATGTATTGACTGTGGCGAATGTATAAGAGTGTGTCCGCATAAAGCTAAAAAAGCAGCAACTAAAAAGATATCAATAATAAAAGATTTTGAATATACCGTTGCAATTCCAGACCCTTCGCTTTTTGGACAATTTAATAATTTAAAAGATATAAATGTGGTACTTACAGCAATTAAAAAATTAGGTTTTAATTTTGTGTATGAGGCTTCAAGAGGAGCAGAATTGATAATGGATTCAATAAAAAAGCTCCTTGAGGAAAACAGGATAAGAACTCCTATTATAAGCTCAGCTTGTCCTGCTATAGTAAGACTTATAAGACTTAGGTTTCCTGATTTATGCGATAATGTTCTTGAACTTGAAGCGCCGATGGAAGTAACAGCAAAGCTTGCAAAGGATGAGATTTCAGAAAAATATGGGATACCATTTGAGAAAATAAAGGCAGTCTTTATAGCACCTTGTCCTGCTAAAGTCAGCGCTGTGGCAGCACCGCTTGCAAAAGATAAATCTTGGGTGGATGCGGTTATTTCAATAGGCGATGTATATCCACTTTTGATAAGCGAGATGTCAAAGCTTTCAAAAGATGATATAGAAGATATAGCAAAGTCCGGCTCTGAAGGTATCGGCTGGGGGGTAAGCTCAGCAGCCGCTCGTACATTTTTTAACGAGAAATATCTTGCGGCTGACGGAATAGAAAACGCAATAAGAATACTTGAGGAGTTAGAAGAATTCAGAATAAGAGGAATAGACTTCATAGAACTCTCAGCCTGTTCAGCCGGCTGTGTGGGCGGAGTTATGTGTGTTGAGAATGCGTATGTAGCAAAGGCTAAAATACACAAGCTAATGAAGGACCTGCCGCTGTTTAAAAATAGTGTAGACGGCGAAATACCTGACTTTTTAAGATGGGAAAAGGAACTTGAGTTTGAACCTGTTTTAAAGCTGTCAGAAGATGTGGGAGAAGCGATAGCTCTTATGGACAAGATGGATAAACTGTATGAGTCGCTGCCGGGTATGGATTGCGGATCGTGCGGAGCACCAACCTGCAGAGCTTTTGCAGAAGATGTCGTAATGGGCAGAGCTAAGCAAAATAATTGTATATATATTTTAAAAGATCATATAGAATATGTCATAGATACGCTTGAAGATACTTTGAAAAAACTCAAGGGGGTTACATTTGATGACTCTTAATGATATAAAAGAAAAATTATCACTTGAAGTAATAGCAGGAGAAGATGGCCTGTCAAATGAAGTAAGCGGCTGTTATATTGGGGACTTACTAAGCTGGGTGCTGGGAAAGGCAAACTCAGGCGATGTTTTAGTAAGCGTTATGGGAAATTCAAATGCAGTAGCAGTCTGTTCAATGATAGATTTAGCGGGATTGATATTAACAGAGAATTCACCGCTTGATGAAGATGCAAGAAAAAAAGCCGATGCATTTTCAATACCGGTTCTGACAACACCGCTTAATCATTACCAATTTGCAAATGCTTTTTCAAAAATTTTCAATCAATAAGCTGATGATATCAAGGTTTTAATTTAAAAAGTTTATAAAATTGGTGGTAATATGGAAAAAAGTTATGTGTTGGATTGTGTTATGGGGTTTATAACGGGAGATTGCTTCGGGGCACAGCTTGACGGAGTGGATGTAAGAAAAACAGGAACAGGCCCGATTTATAAGCCGCAGGAGAAGAATGTTTATGGATTTCCGTTTGGAACTTTTACATCTGTTTCTTCTCTTATGCTGTGTTGCGCAAAGAGCCTTGCAAATGGTGTAGACTGCGATGATATAATGGAGAATTTTTCAAAGTGGTATACTTTTGGTTATATGAGTCCTGCTAAAAGAGCTTTTGCTGTTGATAATGTGATATTAAGGTCAATTATAAATTACAAAAAGGGTATTCGTCCGGCTGTAGAATGTGGAAAGACTAATGATTATGACAGTATAAACTCCGTTTTAAACTATATTTTACCGCTTGCCTTTGTAGTAAAAGATCTGTCGCAAAAGGATAAATTTGATACTATAAAGGAAGTCTGCAGGCTTACAAGCAGCAAAAAAGATTCACATATTGCAGCATCGCTGTTTGTGTTGTTTATCATAAACCTGCTTGAAAATAGAGATAAAAATAAAGTAAAAATCTTTAACGATACGCTAAAAGAGATATATATGTATTTTTTAAAAGATGAGGAGTATAAATACAGTTTATCTAAATGCGCAAAAATATTTTATGCAGCGGTAGAAAACAAGAACAAAGATATACTATATGAATTAGATACGCTAAGAGACGCACTTGAAGTGGCGCTTAAATCCTTTTTTGAGCGTGATGGCGCATTTTTATCTATAGTTGACTGTGCAGGTTACGGCGGAGATTCAGCCTTAGCAACGGCTCTTGTAGGAGCTATGTGTGCAGCGTACAATGATGAAGATATGGATATGATTATTGATTGGCAGGAATATATAAATAAGATTCCGGAGATAGATGAAATTTGCAACACCATTTACAGTAAATATATAGACAAGAATGACAAGCAGAACAAAGAACAAGAGGCACAGATATGAAGCTTTTTTACGATTTTCATATACATTCAGCACTTTCTCCGTGTGCAGAAAATGATATGACACCGAGCAATATTATAAATATGTCAATTATAAATGAACTTGATGTGATAGCCTTAACAGACCATAATTGTTCTAAGAACTGTAAAACACTTATGAATCTTGGCAGAGAAAACGATATTCTTGTAATTGCGGGAATGGAGCTTACAACACAGGAAGAAGTACATATGGTTATGCTGTTTAAAGAGTTATATTCAGCCGAAAAATTTTCAGAATTTGTACAAAGCAGAATAATGAAAGTTCCAAACAGACCTGAAATTTTCGGAGATCAGCTGATAATGGACGAAAAAGACAACATAATCGGAGTACAGGAAAACTGGCTTGTGCCGGCAACAGATATATCAATAGACAAAGCTTATGATTTAGCCAAAGAATATGACGCAGCAATATTCCCGGCACATATCAACAGGGCTTCCCACAGTATTATATCAAACCTTGGTGTGTTTCCTGATCAGCCTGATTTTAGCTGTGTCGAGGTGAGTAAAACAGCAGACGTAAACAGCTTGATAAAAAGTTATCCGCTGCTTTCAAAAAAGTTAATCCTGCACGACTCTGATGCTCATAGATTAGAAGATATGCTACTTGATTTTCATAGTATAGAAGTTGAAGAAAAAAATGAAAAATCTGTTATAGATGCTATAAACAGGGGCCTTGGTTTGTAAAGTGCAGACGAATTTAAAAAAATGTGGGTTTATTATATTTTATTGTGGATCTTGGCGTGAATATAATGTATAATATATGTGTAAAGTAGCGGATATGTTCAATATTAACAGTTAAATATCTTATGTGTATATTGCCTGTATTGTTATTTTACGAATTTAAAAATCCTTAATCAGAGGGGGAGAAATAATGTTAAAACGTATCAGTAAGATTGCGTTTAAGCAGACTGAAGAACAAAAAAAAGAACTTTTAGATTACATCAATGCCCAAAAAGGTAAGCCGGGAGCTTTGATGCCGATTATGCAAAAAGCTCAGGATATTTATGGATATTTACCGGAAGAAGTACAGCGTATAATAGCTGATGAGTTAGGGATATCAACAGAGGAAGTTTTTGGCGTATCAACTTTCTATTCCCAATTTGCACTTTCTCCAAAGGGTAAGTATAATATCTCAATTTGCCTTGGTACAGCTTGTTATGTAAAAGGCTCAGGAGATATTTTAAATAAAGTCCAGGAAATCTTGAAAATTATGCCGGAAGAATGTAGTGAAGACGGCCAATTCTCACTCACAGCCTGCCGCTGCGTGGGAGCTTGTGGTCTTGCTCCGGTCTTGATGGTTAATGACGAAGTTTATGGACGCTTAACAGTAAATGATGTTGAGGGTATTTTAAATAAATATAAGAATTAGCTATGAGAGAATTGTCGCTTAATGTTTTAGATATCGTTCAAAACAGCATCAGCGCAAAGTCAACTATCGTTAATATTGAAGTGAACTTTTATGATAAAAATAAAATGCGAATATCAATAACCGATGATGGCTGCGGAATGAATCAAGAACAGGTAATGAAAGTTATAGACCCATTTTACACAACAAGAAAAACAAGAAAAGTAGGCTTGGGAATACCTCTTTTTAAAATGGCAGCTGAGCTTACAGGCGGAAGTCTTGTGATACGATCGTTACCCGAAAAAGGTACACATATAAGTGCTGAGTTCGTAACAGACAGCATAGATATGACGCCTTTGGGAGATATGAATTCAACAATATTGCTCTTGGTTCGTTGTAATCCTGATGTAGACTTTGTTTACTCATTAACAAAAGATAATGATAAAAGAGAATTTAATACAAAAGAAATAAGAGAAATTTTGGGAGAAGTTCCTCTTGATCATCCCGATGTTCTTGAATGGATAGACGGATATCTGAAAGAACAATTTGCTTAAAGCAAAATATGTAAAGAAACAGGGGGTAAAATTTATGAAATCATTGGAAGAACTCAGAGCAATAAGAGATAGAGCCCGTGCAGGAGTAGACTTGAGAAAAGAACATCAAAACGATGTAAGAGTCCTCGTAGGTATGGCAACCTGTGGAATAGCTGCAGGAGCAAGACCGGTACTCAACGCTTTTGTAGAGGAAATAAACAAGAGAAATCTGAAAAATGTAGTTGTAACTCAAACAGGATGTATTGGTATATGCCAGTTTGAACCGGTAGTAGAAATAATAGAGCCGGGAAAAGAAAAAGTGACATATGTGCATATGACTCCGGAAAAGGCAGTCAGAATAGTAAACGATCACTTAGTTAATGCAAATGTTGTAGCCGAATTTACAATCGGTGCAAATTCATAAGGAGGAAGTTTAATGTTTCGTTCCAATGTTTTGGTTTGCGGAGGTACAGGCTGTACATCCTCACACAGTGATAAAATAGCAGATAAATTAGAAGAAGAGATTAAGGCTAATGGCCTTGAGTTTGAAGTCAATGTTATAAGAACAGGCTGCTTTGGCTTGTGCGAATTAGGCCCTATAGTAGTTGTATACCCGGAGGGAAGCTTCTACAGTCGCGTTACAGTCGAGGATATTCCTGAACTGGTAAGTGAGCATCTTTTAAAAGGCCGTATCCTGAAAAGATTATTATTCCAGGAAACTTTAGCAGAAGATACAATAAAATCTTTAGCAGAAACAGACTTTTATAAAAAACAAAAGAGAATTGCACTTCATAACTGCGGCGTTATCAACCCGGAAGTTATCGAAGAATATATAGCAATGGACGGCTATCAGGCCTTAGGTAAGGTTTTAACAGAAATGACACCTGAGCAGGTAATCCAGGTTATAAAAGACTCAGGACTCAGAGGCCGTGGCGGCGGCGGATTCCCAACAGGAGTAAAATGGGAGCTTGCAGCTAAACCTCAGTCTGACCAAAAATATGTATGCTGTAATGCTGACGAAGGCGACCCGGGCGCATTTATGGACAGATCTCTGCTCGAAGGCGACCCACACTCAATCTTAGAGGCTATGGCTATAGCAGGATATGCAATCGGAGCTTCACAAGGATATATCTATGTAAGAGCTGAATATCCAATAGCTGTAAAGAGATTGGAAATAGCAATTAAACAAGCCAGAGAATATGGCTTGTTAGGCGAAAATATCTTTGATACAGGCTTTAATTTTGATATAGATTTAAGACTCGGAGCAGGCGCATTTGTTTGCGGCGAGGAAACAGCATTGTTGACTTCAATCGAGGGCAAAAGAGGTGAGCCGCATCCAAGACCACCATTCCCGGCAATCAAGGGCTTGTTCGGCAAACCAACTATCTTAAACAATGTTGAAACTTATGCTAATATTACCCAGATTATCTTAAACGGTGCAGATTGGTTCAAATCAATGGGTACTGAAAAATCAAAAGGTACAAAAGTTTTCGCACTCGGCGGAAAAATTAAACATACAGGTCTTGTTGAAGTACCAATGGGTACAACACTTCGCGAGATCGTCGAGGAAATAGGTGGAGGTATTCCAAACGGAAAGAAATTTAAGGCTGCTCAAACAGGTGGTCCTTCCGGCGGATGTATCTCATATGAAAACTTTGATATTCCGATAGATTATAATAACCTTATAGATATAGGCTCTATGATGGGCTCAGGCGGACTTATCGTAATGGATGAAACTTCCTGTATGGTAGATATCGCTAAGTTCTTCCTTGAGTTTACAGTCGATGAATCCTGCGGTAAATGTACACCTTGCCGCGTAGGTACAAAACGTTTGCTTGAAATACTCACAAAAATTACCGAAGGTAAAGCAACAATGGAAGACTTAGATAAATTAGAGTCACTTTGCTACTATATCAAAGAAAATTCACTCTGCGGATTAGGCCAAACTGCTCCAAACCCTGTGTTGTCAACACTGAAATGCTTTAAAGATGAATATCTTGCACATATCGTTGACAAGAAATGTCCGGCAGGTGTATGTAAATCACTGTTAAGCTATGTAATCGATCCAGCAAAATGTAAAGGTTGCTCACTCTGTTCAAGAGTTTGTCCGGTTTCCGCAATATCCGGTGAAATTAAAAAGCCCTTTGTTATTGATCAGTCAAAATGTATTAAGTGCGGTACTTGTATGGATAAATGTAAGTTTAATGCAATAGAAAAGAAATAGTTTAAAACTTATAAATAAGGGAAAATATAACTATAAAATTATAACAAAAGGGGGATAAAAAGCACGAGTGCTAAATTTTAAGCAGTGCTATGAATGATATGGAAAAAGTTAATATAAAAATTAACGGTATGGAGTTGTCAGTTCCCGCAGGCGTTACAATTCTTGAGGCTGCAAGAATGGCAAATATAGAGATACCAACTCTTTGCTATATGAAAGAGAAAAATGAAATAGGCGCTTGCCGTATGTGTGTTGTTGAAGTGATAGGAGCAAGAGCTTTAGTCGCAGCTTGTGTTTATCCGGTCTTTGAGGGAATGCAGGTGTTTACAAATACCGAGAAAGTTCGTAAATCAAGAAAAACTACATTACAACTGTTGCTTTCAAATCACGATAAAAAATGCTTATCGTGTACAAGAAGCGGAAACTGTGAACTGCAAAAGCTGTGTAATGATTACGGAGTGGATGATGAGAACTACTTTGATGGCGAACAGCCAAAGTATGAGCTTGACTTGTCAACACCACACCTTGTAAGAGATAATAATAAATGTATTCTATGCCGCAGATGCGTTGCTGCTTGTAAAGAGCAATTTGTAGCAGTTATAGGTACAAATAACCGCGGCTTTGATTCAAGTATCGGCTGTGCATTTGAGAAAGACTTAAACGATGTACCGTGTATATCCTGCGGACAGTGTATAGTAAACTGCCCAACAGGAGCATTAAGAGAAAAAGATCAATGCGATGAGGTTTTAGCAGCTATTGCAGATCCTGAAAAATTTGTTATAGTACAAACAGCACCGTCAATAAAAGCAACATTAGGCGAGTGTTTCGGTATGCCGATAGGAACAAATGTAGAAGGTAAGATGGTAGCAGCATTAAAACGCCTTAACTTTGACAAAGTGTTTAACACAGACTTCTCAGCTGACTTGACAATAGTCGAGGAAGCAAATGAGTTAGTAGAAAGAGTTCAAAACGGCGGAGTGTTACCGATGATTACTTCGTGTTCACCGGGCTGGGTAAAATTCTGCGAGTTTTATTATCCGGAGCTAATACCACACTTATCAAGCTGTAAATCTCCACAGCAAATGGCCGGAGCAATATTTAAAACCTGGTATGCTCAAAAGAACAATATCGATCCAAAAAATATTGTATCAGTAAGTATTATGCCGTGTACAGCAAAGAAATTTGAGATAGGAAGAGATGACCAGAGTGCTGCAGGTCTTCCTGATGTTGATATAGTTCTCACAACAAGAGAGCTTGCAAGACTTATAAAACGTGCAGGATTAGACTTTGTAAATCTTCCGGACGAGGATTTTGATCCGACATTAGGACTTGGCACAGGCGCCGGTACAATCTTCGGAGCTACAGGTGGAGTTATGGAGGCAGCATTAAGAACTGCTGTAGATACTCTTACAGGCGAAGATGTAAAAGAAGTAGTTTACAATGAAGTAAGAGGTACTGATGGCATTAAAGAGGCAGTTTATAAGGGCGTTGGCGGCTTGGATGTAAAGGTAGCAGTTGCAAGCGGACTTAGCAATGCAAAAGTTTTAATGGATAAAATCAAAGACGGAACAGCAGATTATCAGTTTATCGAGATTATGTGCTGTCCGGGCGGCTGCGTAAACGGCGGCGGACAACCAATTCAACCGGCAAGTGTGAGAAGCTTTACAGACCTCAAGGCTCTAAGAGCAAAGGCTCTTTATGACCAGGATGCTGCTAAAGAATTAAGAAAATCACATCAAAGCCCAATTATGGAAAGACTTTACAAAGAGTTTTTAGGTAAGCCCGGAAGCGAAAAGGCTCACCATATTCTGCACACATCCTATGTAAAGAGAGAAAAATAAAATATAATATATTCAAAATAAGTCATTAGCTGTATAGCTGATGACTTGTTTTTTGCGCAAAAATAGGAATAAATGTTAAAATATTGTAACTTTTGATAAAAATGAGGTAATTTATTTGACAATCAGATGTAATTATTGTATAATAAATTGCTATTTGTAATAATAGGGTATTATACGCTTTTTATATCCTGTGTTATAAATACTGTTAGTTAACAGTTAAGTACAGCATTGTTTAAACATTGTCTTTGTTGTGTTTGCGATAAATGCTGTACGGATAAATAAATTGAGGAGTTGATAAAGCTTATGGTGAATGTCAAACCGGTAAGATTGGGCGAGACCGAAAGAATGAGTTTTTCTAAAATAAACGAAGTTTTAGATATGCCTAATTTGCTTGAAATTCAAAAAAATTCATACGATTGGTTTGTTAAAAAGGGGCTTAAAGAGGTCTTTGATGACGTTTCCGGAATCATAGACTATACAGAAAATTTAGTTCTGGATTTTGTCGATTATAAGCTGGATTTGGATAAGCCTAATTATACCATAGCTCAATGTAAGGAACGCGATACAACATATGCAGCAGCAATAAGAGCAACTGTAAGACTGATAAACAAGGAAACCGGAGAAATTAAGGAATCAGAAGTCTTTATGGGAGATTTCCCACTGATGACCGAAAGCGGTACATTCGTAATAAATGGAGCCGAAAGAGTTATCGTTTCACAGCTTGTTCGTTCACCCGGCGTCTACTACAAAATGGAACACGATAAAACCGGTAAGGAAATGTTTACTGCTACTGTTATTCCTAACAGGGGAGCTTGGCTTGAGTATGAAAATGACTTAAATGATGTGTTCTATGTAAGAATAGACAAAAACCGTAAGTTGCCTGTTACAACATTCATAAGAGCTCTCGGCCTTGGTACAGATGAGGAAATATTTGACTATTTTGGCAAGGATGAAAGAATAATAGCTACAATAGAAAAAGACCCCTGCCATACAACAGAAGAAGCACTTTTGGAAGTTTACAGAAAATTAAGACCAACAGAACCTCCAACAATAGAAAGCTCTAAAAGTCATATCAATAACCTCTTCTTTGACCCGAGAAGATATGATATATCAAAGGTCGGAAGATATAAGTATAATAAAAAACTCGGAATATCTTCAAGAATTGCAGGCAGAGTTTTAGCAGATGTCGTTGTCAATCCTTTAACAGGTGAGGTAATGGCTCAGGCCGGCGAAGAAGTAAGTAAAGAGCTTGCCTTGCAAATTGAAAATGCAGGAGTAAGTGTAGCTTATGTCAAGGTGGAAAACCGTGAAAAACCGGTAAAGGTAATATCTAACGGAATGGTCGATTTGGGCTGTTATGTCAATTTTGACTATGAAGAAGAATGTGAAATCAGTGAGAAAGTCAGATTTGATATCCTTTCTGAAATTCTGGAAAATGCTCAGAATGAAGATGAGTTAAAACAGCAGCTCAAAGAAAGAAAAGATGAGCTTGTACCTAAACACATAATAATTGATGATATATTTTCATCAATCAATTACTTTAACTGTCTTGCCTGCGGAGTCGGCGAAAAAGATGATATTGACCATTTAGGCAATAGAAGAATAAGATCCGTAGGAGAACTTTTACAAAATCAGTTCAGAATAGGATTTGCAAGACTTGAAAGAGTAATAAAAGAAAGAATGACCCTTCAGGCTAAAGATCTCGAAATTTTAACTCCGCAATCACTGATAAATATAAGACCTGTAGTTTCAGCAATCAGAGAATTTTTTGGTTCATCACCGCTTTCACAGTTTATGGATCAGAATAATCCGCTTGCAGAACTTACACATAAAAGAAGACTTTCATCCTTAGGACCCGGAGGCTTGACAAGAGACAGAGCGGGCTTTGAAGTTCGTGACGTACACTACACACACTATGGCCGAATGTGTCCTATAGAAACCCCTGAAGGACCAAACATCGGACTTATTTCTTACCTTGCAACATACGCAAAAATAAACAAGTACGGCTTTATTGAGGCACCGTTTAGAAAAGTAAATAAAATATACGACGAGAACAATAAAGTTATTGATGCAGTAGTGTCTGATGAGGTCGTATATATGACAGCGGATGTAGAAGACGATTTCATAGTAATTCAGGCTAACGAACCATTGGATGAAAATAACAGATTTAAAAACACAAAGGTAAACGGCAGATATAAAGATGAGTTTGTTGAAGTCGAAAGAGAAAAAGCAGATTATATGGACGTAGTGCCGAAAATGGTTCTATCAGTCGCTACATCTATGATCCCATTCCTTGAAAACGATGACGCAAACAGAGCATTGATGGGAGCGAACATGCAAAGACAGGCAGTGCCGCTCTTGACAACAGAAGCTCCGATAGTAGCAACAGGTATGGAATATAAAGCAGGAGTTGACTCCGGAGTATGTATAGTTGCTAAAACCGATGGTGTTGTAAAATATGTATCTGCTGACAGAATTATATTAGACACGCAAAATGGTGAAGCAGTTTATAATGTAACTAAGTTTTTGCGTTCAAACCAGGGAACTTGTATCAATCAGAATCCCATTGTCAAAGTTGGCCAGGAAGTGAAAAAAGGCGATGTTATAGCTGATGGCCCGGCAACAGATAAGGGTGAGATAAGTCTTGGAAAGAATGCACTTATCGGCTTTATGACCTGGGAAGGTTATAACTATGAAGATGCTGTTTTACTCAGTGAGAAAATAGTAAGAGATGATGTATATACATCAATTCATATAGAAGAGTATGAAACAGAAGCAAGAGATACAAAATTAGGACCTGAGGATATAACAAGAGATATACCAAATGTGGGTGAAGACTTGCTCAAGGACTTAGACGAAGAAGGTATAATAAGAGTAGGTGCAGAGGTTTCCGCAGGAGATATTCTTGTAGGTAAGGTTACACCTAAGGGAGAATCTGAGCTTACAGCTGAAGAAAGACTGCTTCGTGCAATCTTTGGAGAAAAGGCAAGAGAAGTAAGAGATACTTCGTTAAGAGTGCCGCACGGAGAATATGGAATCATAGTAGATGTAAAAGTATTCACCCGAAAAGATCACAAAGAGGAGTTAGCACCGGGAGTAAACAAGGTTGTAAGATGTTATGTCGCTCAGAAACGCAAGATCTCTGTAGGAGATAAAATGGCAGGTCGTCACGGAAATAAAGGTGTTGTATCAAGAATATTACCTGTTGAAGATATGCCGTTTTTACCAGACGGTACACCGCTTGATATAGTGCTCAACCCATTGGGTGTTCCATCCCGTATGAATATCGGACAGGTTTTGGAAGTTCACCTTGGATATGCAGCTAAAACACTTGGCTGGAAAATAATGACTCCTGTTTTTGATGGAGCAAGTGAGGAAGATATATTTGAGTGCTTCAGACAGGCAGGACTTGATGACAGCGGTAAGATATGGCTAAAAGACGGCAGAACAGGTGAATATTTTGATAACCCTGTAACCGTAGGATATATGTATTATCTGAAACTGCACCACCTTGTAGACGATAAGATTCACGCCCGTTCAACAGGACCCTATTCTCTTGTTACACAGCAGCCATTAGGCGGAAAAGCTCAATTTGGCGGTCAGCGTTTCGGAGAAATGGAAGTATGGGCACTTGAAGCTTATGGTGCAGCATATACATTACAAGAAATATTAACCGTAAAATCAGACGATATTGTCGGAAGAGTCAAGGCATATGAAGCTATTGTAAAGGGAGAAAATATACCAAAACCAGGCGCTCCCGAAGCATTCAGAGTATTGATAAAAGAGCTGCAGTCATTAGGTCTTGATGTCAATATATTAGATAAAAATAATGACGAGATAGACCTGAAACAGAATTTTGACGAAGATTTAGGACTACAGCCGGTTGCAGAGCCTCAGGATGAACTTGAGGAGGATTTGGAAGATGCTCAGGATGATAAGCAAGATGCTTTTGATGCTGAATATAAAGTAGATACATTAGAGGGTTTGAGTTTAGATGAAAGTCAGGACGATAGTCAGGTTATGTATGATGAATCATCTATAGTAGCAAGCTATGATGATCCTGAAGAGGACTTTCAAAGTGAGGATATAAATGTTTATGAACTAAATTCTGATGAAGAATAGGGAGGTTTATAATATATGGAATTTGAGTCTATAAAAATTGCTCTTGCCTCTCCTGAGAAAATAAGAGAATGGTCATATGGCGAAGTAACAAAGGCGGAAACTATAAATTACCGAACATTGAAACCGGAAAGTGAAGGTCTTTTCTGCGAAAGAATATTCGGACCGCAAAAAGATTGGGAATGTCATTGTGGTAAATATAAAAGAATTCGTTATAAAGGTAAAATATGCGAAAAGTGTGGAGTAGAAGTAACGCGTTCAAAGGTCAGAAGAGAAAGATTAGGCCATATAGAATTAGTTGCACCTGTTTCACATATATGGTATTTCAAGGGAATCCCATCAAGAATGGGCGTGCTGCTTGATATATCTCCGAGATCACTTGAAAAGGTACTTTATTTTGCTTCATATATAGTAACAGACCCAGGTACTGTTACAGAATTACAAAAAGGCGATCTGCTCGATGAGAGAGATTACCGTGATTATCGCGAGAAATATGAAGATGACTTCAAAGCTGAAATGGGTGCTGAGGCAGTACAGAAGCTTTTAGCTGATTTAGACCTTGATAAGCTTTCAGTAGAGCTAAAAGAAGAACTTGTAAATGCTACAGGACAGAAGAAATTAAGAATAATAAAAAGACTTGAAGTTGTTGAAGCATTCAGAATGTCAGGAAATAAGCCGGAGTGGATGATTCTGAATGTACTGCCGGTTATCCCGCCGGATATCCGTCCTATGGTTCAGCTTGACGGCGGTCGTTTTGCTACATCAGACTTAAACGATCTTTACAGAAGAGTCATCAATAGAAACAATCGCTTAAAAAGACTTTTAGAACTAAGCGCTCCGGATATAATCGTAAGAAATGAAAAAAGAATGCTCCAGGAAGCAGTAGATGCTTTGATTGATAACGGAAGAAGAGGCAGACCTGTTACCGGACCTAATAACAGACCGCTTAAATCATTATCAGATATGCTAAAAGGTAAACAAGGTCGTTTCAGACAAAACCTGCTTGGTAAGCGTGTTGACTACTCAGGACGTTCGGTTATAGTTGTAGGACCGGAATTAAAGATGTATCAGTGCGGTCTGCCAAAGGAAATGGCACTTGAATTGTTTAAACCGTTTGTAATGAAAAGACTTGTTGAAACAGGAGCTGTAAATAACATTAAAGCGGCAAGAAAAGGAGTAGACAGGGGAAGACCGGAAGTTTGGGATGCATTAGAAGTTGTAATCAAGGGACATCCGGTACTGCTTAACCGTGCGCCCACACTTCACCGTCTGGGAATACAGGCTTTTGAACCGGTATTGGTAGAAGGCCGCGCACTAAAACTTCACCCGCTTTGCTGTACTGCTTATAACGCTGACTTTGACGGCGACCAAATGGCTGTCCACGTTCCGCTATCAGCAGAAGCCCAGGCAGAAGCAAGATTTTTGATGCTCTCTGTTGGCAACCTTCTGAAACCATCAGACGGAAAACCTGTTGCCGTACCATCACAGGATATGGTTCTTGGCTCATATTATCTGACCTTAGACAAAGATAATGAGCCCGGCGAAGGCAAAGTGTTCAGAGATTTCAATGAGGCTTTGATGGCTTATGATGCAAAGGTTATAAGCTTACACGCTAAAATTAAAGTAAGAAGAACAGCAGTTATAAACGGAAAAGAAGTATCAGCAATAATAGATACAACAGTCGGAAAAATCATATTTAACCAGCCTATACCTCAGGATTTAGGTTTCTGCGACAGAACGAAAGAAGAAAATCTGTTAAAACTTGAAGTCGATTTCCTCGCAGGTAAAAAAATGCTTGGTAAAATTATAGATAGATGTATAAAGGTACACGGTGTTGAAAAAACAGCAGAGCTTTTGGATAATATTAAGGCTCAGGGCTATAGATATTCAACACAAAGCGCTATTACGGTAGCTGTTTGTGATGCGGTTATACCACCGGCTAAAAAAGATATATTAGAAGATGCAGAAAAACAAGTTGATAGGGCAACAGCATTATACAGACGAGGACTTATATCTAATAAGGAGCGTTCTGACTCTGTTTTGAAAATTTGGGAGAAGGCTACAAATGATGTAACCGATGCGCTGCAGTCAAATTTAGAGCGCTATAACCCTATATATATGATGGCCGACTCCGGAGCTCGTGGATCTATGAGCCAGATAAGACAGCTTGCCGGAATGAGAGGTCTTATCGCAAATACATCCGGTAAGGTTATTGAAATTCCAATTAGAGCAAACTATCGTGAAGGTCTTAACATTTTGGAATACTTTATATCATCTCGTGGCGCAAGAAAAGGTCTTGCCGATACAGCTTTGAGAACGGCTGACTCAGGATATTTGACAAGACGCCTTGTAGATGTATCTCAGGAAGTTATAATAAGACAAGATGACTGTCAGGCCCAGGAAGGTCTTGAAATCTTTGATATATGCGACGGCAAGGAGTCTATTGAAGGCTTGCACGAGAGATTACAGGGCAGATATTTGTGTAAAGACTATATAGACGAAAAAACCGGCAGAGTGCTTGTGTCAAAAGATAAGATGATGACAGAAGAAGATGCCGATCTGTTAATAGCAAACGGCGTAGAAAAAATAGAGATAAGATCTGTTCTTAACTGTAAGACCAGAAACGGTGTCTGCAGCAAATGTTATGGAGCTAACCTTGCAACAGGCCTGCCTGTTACACAGGGTGAATCAGTAGGTATTATAGCAGCTCAGTCAATCGGTGAGCCGGGTACTCAGCTTACAATGAGAACCTTCCATACCGGCGGTGTTGCAAGTGCTGAGGATATTACACAGGGTCTGCCTCGTGTAGAAGAACTTTTTGAGGGCAGAAAACCAAAGCATTTAGCTATAATCAGTGAAATTGACGGTGAAGTGTTCTTTGAAGAAATCAAGAGAAATATGCACGCTGTTATAAGAAATAGCGAAACAGGAGATGAAAGAGCATATCTTATACCGTTTGGATCACGAACCAGAGTTAAAGAAGGCGATGTGATAGAGGCCGGCGATCTGATAACAGAAGGTTATATAAACCCACACGATGTATTAGCTATCAAGGGAGTAAAGGCTGTTCAAAACTATCTTATCCAAGAAGTACAAAGAGTTTACCGTATGCAGGGTGTTGATATCAACGATAAGCATATTGAGGTTATCGTAAGACAGATGCTCAGAAAAGTAAAAGTTGATGATGCAGGTGATACAGGCTTAACACCTGATGTTCTTACAAATAAGAGCGATGTGGAAGAGGCAAACGAGCAAATTGAGAACAGAATCAAAGCAGGAGAGATAGATTTAAGAAAAGCAACATATATACCGGTACTTCTCGGTATTACAAAAGCTTCTCTTGCAACAGATTCATTCCTATCAGCAGCTTCATTCCAGGAGACTACAAAAGTTCTGACCGATGCATCAATCAAAGGTAAGGTCGATCCGCTGATCGGACTTAAAGAAAATGTACTTATAGGTAAATTAGTGCCTGCAGGTACAGGTTTGGATATGTATAACAATGTAATAGTAAAAGAGAAGACTGAAACTGAAAATCTGTTTAACAGTATCAGATATTAGATGAAAATCCTCACAGGGGTAGATAAACCTGTGAGGATTTTTTGGTTATTTAAAGTTTCAGATAACAGACGGTGCCCGTTCAGTATCTCTGAAGAGTAGAGAAACGCACCATATAGCAGCTAAAGCTACAAGACAATAGACAACTCTGCTAAGAACCGCAGCTTGTCCGCCGAAAATAGCACCAACTAAGTCATACTGGAATATTCCAATAGCACCCCAGTTAATGCCGCCTATAATTAAAATTGTCAAGGCTACTTTGTCTATCATAAAATCTCACTCCTAAAAAATAAAAGAAGCAATAAAGCATATAATAAGATTAAAATATGATTTATTGCTTTCAAAGATATTTTTTACAAGAATAAAAGATTTATACATCAAAAAAATTTGGTTTATTTTGAATTTTCACATATTTGTTTAAGACAGCATAGGTCGCATTTGGGGTTTCTTGCAGAACAAACAGCCCGGCCGTGTAAGACAAGTCTATGACAAAAATCGTTTGATTCTTCCGGAGGAAGAAGATCTTTTAATATAAGCTCGATTTTATAAGCATCTTTAGTGTTATGAAAGCCAAGCTTAGAGGTGATTCTGATGCAGTGGGTATCGACAACAACAGCAGGCTTTGAAAAGACATCACCCATAATAAGATTAGCAGTTTTTCTTCCCACACCCGGCAGGCTTGTAAGATCTTCTAAATTATCAGGGACTTCAGCGTTGAATTTTTCGCAAATCATTTTACACATATTCACAATATCTTTTGCCTTTGTTTTATAAAGTCCACAGGATTTTATGTAAGAGCCGACTTCTTCAATATCAGCATCTGCAAAGTCATAGACAGTTTTATACCTGTCAAACAAAGAGGGGGTAACAAGATTAACTCTTGCATCAGTACATTGGGCAGAAAGTCTGGTTGCTATAAGAAGCTGTAAAGGGTTACTATGAACAAGCATACAGACAGCATCGGGATATTGTTTTTTAAGAGCTTTTACAGCAAACAGAGCTTTTTCTTTAGTATTCATTTATTATATCTCTTTTCGTTTTTGCTTTTAAGTTATACCGGCCTCACCGGAAGGGTTTTCATTTGGGACTAACTGGACCAAAGAAGAATCAGAGGAAGGAGCAGAAGACGGCTCAACAGAAGGTGTAGAAGACGGCTCGATAGGAGGAGCGGAGGAAGGTTCAACAGAAGGCTCAACAGAAGAAGGTTCCTCTATTGACGGCTCAGGTTCAGTTGAGGGTTCAACAGACGGTTCTCTTGATAAGATCTCAGAAGAACTTTGATTTTCAGAAGATGAACCAGAGCTTGTGTCATCGGAAGAAGAGTCTTCAGAAGAATCTATAGATTGATTTCGGGCACCGCCGCCGTGAGTAGTGCAAAGAGAGGGCATATTATCTTTAGAGTAATAACCGACTTCGACTGATGGACAACCGCTTGCGGCTAAAAGGCCGGAGGTTGTGCAGAAATTAGCTGTGGTTACAGAAGTATCATCAACAAAAGATTTATAAGAACGAGTTGAAATATAAGAGCTCATAACATAGTTCCAGATTTTAGCAGCAAAAGAAGCCTCATAGTCGCTCATAGGAGTTGGGTTTTCATAGCCTGTCCAGATACCGGCAACTGCGTAGGGTGTACCGCCGACAAACCAGCTGTTTTCGTTATCGTCTGTAGTACCTGTTTTGCCGAATACATAGGTTCCGGGAATATTAGCAGCTTTACCTGTACCTTCAGGACCGGTTATTACTCCGTTGAGGAGTTTTCTCATTATAGTAGAATTTTGGCTCGAAATTGCATAAGAACCCACATTATCTCTATTGTCTAAAATAACTTTTCCTGTGTTATCTTCTACATAGTAGTAAGAGAACGGTTTATTATAAACTCCGCCATTACCGAATATTTGGAAGGCTGCGGTCATTTCTTTAACGGTAACACCGTTGTAGCTTCCGCCTGTAGCCATACCGGAGTAAGTGCAGTCAACAGCTTCGTTGAAAGTTGTGAAACCTAATTTTTCGGTTACAAAGGCATAGCTACCCTCCGGTGTGAGTTTTTTGACTATCTGTGCAGCAGGAGCATTAGCAGATATTTCCAAAGCTTTCTTGACGGTCATATAGCCTCTGTAGGACTTATACCAGTTTGGCGGCCACGGACCGGTTGTACCGGGGATATTATGAAGAGGGGCATCCTGGATTAAAGATGAGAAATTGATGATCTTATTTTCCAAAGCCGGAGCATAAACGCCTAAAGGTTTGAAGCTTGAACCGGGCTGTCTTGTAGCTGTTGTAGCACAGTTCCAAAGAAGGTTAGCTTCTTTAGAACCTCTTCTGCCGATGACTGCAAGGATTCTTCCGTCGTAGTCCATCATAACATAGCCTGTTTGTATAGACTTATTAGAGGGCATTACAGAAGAATTGGTAAAGGCATCTTCAGCGATTTTTTGCGCATCTAAATCCATAGCAGAATATATTTTATAGCCGTTGTGCATCAGCATATACATTGCGGTATCTTCATCTATTTTCATACTTACGGCTAAATCTGCAGCAATTTCCTGAAGCATAGATTCCATATACCAGTTGTTTATAGTAGAGCTGATTTCGTCCTCGTCCTCATCAAGTGTGACAAACTGCATATTTTCGCTTTCAGCCATTGCAGTATCATATTCTTCTTTTGTTATCATACCTTGATTGAACATCTCAGATAAAACGGTCTGTTGTCTTTGTTTGTTTGAATCAGGATATACAAGCGGAGTATATCTTGATGGGTTTTGAGTAATACCTGCTATAGAGGCACACTCTGCGATACTGCACTGAGCGATATCTTTGCCGAAATACTTATTAGCAGCAGCCTGGACTCCATTACAACCGCTGCCGAAGTTTACGATATTAAGATAAGTTTCAAGAATCTCATCTTTAGTGTATTTACGCTCGAACATAAGAGCGTTTATAATTTCTGAGAGTTTTCTTGTGATACTTACTTCTGACTTTTGAGTAAGGTTTTTGATAAGCTGCTGAGTCAAAGTTGAGCCGCCATAAGTATCAGTACCGGTGACAAAAGATTTAACAGCGCCCAAAGTACGAATCCAGTCCACACCGGAATGTTCATAGAATCGTTTATCTTCTATTGCTATTATTGCGTTTTTCATAGCATCGGGGATTTCAGCATAATCGACCCAAACCCGACTTTCACCGGAATAAACAGGCTGATATTCAACGGGGTTTCCGTTTTTATCATTGACATAAATAAAGCTGGTTAAGTCGACCTTTAGAGATCTCAAATCAAGATTTATAGCCTTGTTTGCATTTGTTGCCATATAGACAAATACACTGCCTGCGACTATGGTAAGAGAGATGCCTAATATTAAAAAAATCATAAGTATATACTTCAAAGCCATTCTTATTCTGGTTTTTGCTGTTGGGGAGGATGTACTGATGGAGTCTTTGATATAAGCATTCTTAGTGTATTGGTTAATATCCGTTTTCTTCATATCGCTGATATCCTTTCAATATAAAAATAAAAACAAATAAAATTTACTACATTATAACATAAAAATATGTTAAAGTATATCTTGTAGAAAAAAATTTTACAATTTAATAGGGTGTGATCGGATTTGTTAAGTATTATTACATCAACAACAGATAAAATTTTAACAGAGTACATAAAAGATAAGCTTAAAAGCTTGGAAAGAGATAAAACAATACTTATTGTTCCCGAACAATGTTCATTTCAAACAGAACAAACAATGCTTAATCTGCTTTCAGAGCAGGAGGCAAATAAATTAACAGTAGTCAGCTTTAAAAGATTAACTAATCTTGTTTTTGAAAAAACAGGATTTCCAAAGGGAGAGAGAATAGACGATATTACGCAGAATATAATGATTCATATGTGTTTTAAAAAGCTTAGCGGAAGGCTTAATGTTTACTCAAAATATGCTGATAATATAGAATTTATAAATATGACAAGAGATATTATATCTGAGTTTAAAAAATCGAATATAACAGCTGATGAGCTTATAGATGCGGCAAATGAGCTTTATGGTACTGAGCTTGGAGATAAAACAGAAGAAATAGCGCTTATCTATGAAACTTACCGGGCACTTCTTGAGAATAAATATACAGATGCGCTTGATGATTTGAGTATAGTTTATAATAAGCTTCTAAACTACAATTTTTTTAGTAAGAAAAATGTCATAATAAATTCTTTTTCAGGCTTTACAATACAGGAACTTAACATTATAAAACTGATAATAAAGCAGGCAAAAGATGTCTTTATTACATTGCCGTCAGATAAGAAAAATAAAAACAACTACAGCAGTCTTTTCAGGGCAGTAGAAAGCACTAAAAAAAGGCTTAAAAAATTTGCTGAAGATGAGGGTGTTGAAAGTGAAGAAATTTTCATAGAAGACAGTAAAATTGAAGTATCAGAAAATTTGAGTTTCTTAACAGAAAATGTTTTCAGAAATAACGCTGTTTACAGCCTTGATACACCTGAAAACATAAAAATATATAAAGCACAGGATATATATGATGAAATAAATTATGTCGCAATGATGATATGCAGCGAGATAGAAAGCGGATTAAGATATAAGGATATATCCGTGCTTTTGAGAAATGAAGAAGACTATAGCGGAATAATAGAAAATATATTTGATAAATACGATATTCCATATTTTATGGATAAAAGAAAACATATAAACACTAATCCGCTTATGAGTATGGTGTTGTCGCTTTTTGATATCGTTACTAAAAGATACAAAACAGACGACATAATGAAGTATTTAAAAACAGGTTTAGCGGGGATAAGCACTCAGGATATTGCGCTTCTTGAGAATTATGTGTTTGTCTGGAGTATGGATAATGAAAATTGGTTTTACGATTTTTCTAATAATCCGGCAGGATTCTCAGATAAATTTACAGATAGGCAAAAGGAAAATTTAGAAAAAATAAACCGGATAAGAAGACAGGTTATAGAACCGGTAAAGGAGTTTGAAAGGGCGATAAAAAAGGCGCCTGACGGTGCTGAAATGACGAAAATATTATACCGTTTTTTAGAAGAAATAAATGTTACAGGCAGTATAGCAGCTTGTGCTGAAAATCTTTATAGTACGGGCTTTGAGATGAAAGCAGAAGAGGATTTACGGCTATGGGAAATATTTTTGCAGATTTTAGATAAATTATATGAATTGTTAAAAGATGTAAAGGTGAGCATAGAGGAGTTTTATAAAATTCTGAATATAGCAATTTCTACTCAGGAAATATCATTTATCCCGCAAAATATAGACAGAGTAGATGTTATATCCGTTCAAAGAATGGGTATGTCTGACAGAAAGGCTGCTTTTATTATAGGCGCTAATGAATCAGAGTTTCCGAAAGATATGAACAACAACGGCTTGCTTTCAAACTTTCAAAGAGAAAAACTCATAGCTTTAGGGTTATCTATAAACAATCTTGACAAGCTTTGTGCTGAAGAAGAACTTTTGGTATATAAAACTTTGTGCGTTCCAAGAGAAAAATTATATGTATCATATACAACAGAGGACTTAAAAGGTGAGGAAAAAACAGAATCTGTTATTGTAAGAGAAATAAAAAGAATTTTCCCAAAATCAGAAGTTATAAAAATAAATGATATAGATTATAAAACATTCATAAGGAAGAAAAAACCTGCTTTTGAGCTTTTAGCACGAAATTGGCACAAAAAAGATAAGATTTTTAACAGCTTAAAGGAATTTTATAAAAATGATGAGGAATATAAAGATAAGTTTGATAAGCTTAACAGGTTAATAAAAGGCAGAAATTTAACATTTATTGATAGTAAGAATTCAAAAGACTTTTTTGGGAATAATTTTAAACTCTCAGCATCTCAGATAGAATTGTATCACAGATGCAGATTTGCTTATTTTTGTAAATATGGCTTGAAGATCAAGAAAAGAAAAAAGGCCGAAGTGGACGCTTTAGAATACGGAAGCTTGATACACTATGTTTTAGAACAAATGCTTAAAAATAATGATGTCGAAGAAATTACAACAATGGGCTACAAAAAACTCGAAGCCAAAGTTGAAAAAGTAATGATGAATTATGTTAATACTAATCTTATCGGAATTGACAGAGAAGATAAACAAATACTGTTTTATTTTAAAAGATGGATTTATACAGCAACTTTACTTGTTTTGAATGTGGCAAGAGATTTATGTGATAATGATTTTACTGCAGTTGATTTTGAACTTGCAATAGCTAAAGGTCAGGACATTGAGGCTTTTGAACTAAAAGGAGAAAATGATGAGAAAATAATAGTAGAGGGTA
>JAUMXZ010000145.1 GCA_030528905.1 Clostridia bacterium
TAAACTCTGCCCGGTGCAATAATGCGGATAGGTGGCTCCTGATTTTCCATAACTCTTACCTGAACAGGTGAAGTCTGTGTACGGAGCACAACGTTATCGTCTATGTAGAATGTGTCCTGTGTGTCACGTGCAGGATGGTCTTTAGGGATGTTTAATGCTTCGAAGTTATAGTAGTCAAGCTCAACCTCAGGACCCTCTGCAATAGAAAAGCCCATGCCGATAAAGATATCCTTCAAGTCATCAAGAACCTGAGTGAGGGGATGCTTGTTACCCTTTGCAGGCTTGTTGCCAGGAATTGTTACGTCAATAGTTTCTTCTAAGATTTTCTGTTCTGATGCAGCAGATAAAAGGGCCGCTTTCTTTTCCTCGATTGCATTAGTTATAAAATCTCTTACAACGTTTGCAAGCTGACCAATAACAGGTCTTTCTTCGGCAGAAAGTCCTCCCATACCTTTCATAACTGCAGTGAGTTCACCTTTCTTACCAAGGTACTTAACACGAAGTTCCTCAATGGCATCAAGGGATGAAGCTGAAGCAATTGCTGCCTCTGCAGCAGATTTTATTCATTCCTTAATTAGTTAAATTTTAACATATATATAATAACACAAAAATTCAGTTTTTACAAGCCTTTTTAACAAGTTTTTATTGCAAATTATATTATATTTGGCAGAAAAGCCATTTGACTTTAGTTTTCTCTAAAATCAAACGACTTTACATTCATCATAAATAAACTATATTGGTATAACAGTATATCAACCCATCTATGACAAACCTATGACAAATTTTTGCAAAAATGACATCCCCCTTAAAAAGAGGATGTCATCTTCGGTGTTTATACAATTTTACCTTTTAAGAAATTAAGGAAGTGCTCTACATTTCCGAAAACAGATTGTTTACGGAAATAACAGCAGATAGTCTGGGCTTTGTTAAAATCCGTAACATTCAGATATTCAACATTTTCAGATTTTTCTGAGTTCGGATATTCACGGCTTAGCCCGATACCTATGCCTGCTCCCACAAATTTTCTGTTACAGGAAATATCATTGCTCTGCACAACGATATTTGGGGTAAACCCGGCATCTTTGCAAGCATTAATCAGAATTTTTTGCATACTGCTGTTTTCCCCTATTGACACAAAGGGGTGGTTGCTAAGCTGTTTTAAAGTCAGCTTTTCGTTGCAGAGAGGACTGTTTTTATATACACAAAGACGGATTTTGGTGGTATATAAGTCGAACTTTTCGTATTCGGGATATTTATCGCATCTTTCATCGATTATGATGTCATAGTTTTCGAAGTTTGTTTCATCAAAATCAAATACGGTATTAAACACAATCTGGGGATGTCTGGTTTTATATTCAATAATATGATCGGTTATTTCTCCACGCATAGCCCGTACAAGCATTTTGATTTTGCGAGTGTCTGTGCTGATAGAGGTAAGGGCATCAACTGCTCCGTCAAGCTCCTTAAAAACAACGGACAGAGATTGTAGAAACCTTTTTCCGTTGTCATTTA
>JAUMXZ010000015.1:0-293 GCA_030528905.1 Clostridia bacterium
CCCGAGGGGAAAGAGTTTGCCGGCTGGTCAAGAACATCAAACGGCGATATATTAACAAGCGGCTACATAACTATTGAATCAGATACAACAGTATATGCAATCTGGAAAGACACAGCTTCAAGCGACCCAAGTGAACCTGATACACCGTCAGACGAGCCAAGTGAGCCAAGCGAACCTGATACTCCGTCAGACGACCCATGTGAGCAAGTAGACCCAGACTCCACCTCATAAGATCAAAGTGTTCCAAGAGAACCTGAAAAACAGACTATAGACCCCAAAGAGACATAAAAACA
>JAUMXZ010000015.1:303-22274 GCA_030528905.1 Clostridia bacterium
CGTCAGATGACCCAAGCGAGCCTGACACACCGTCAGATGACCCAAGCGATCCAAGTGAGCCTGATACTCCGTCAGAGAAACATTGGGTAGAAGAAAACGGCAACTGGTACTACACAGATGATAGTGGAGACAGAGTAACAGGAAAACAGACGATAGACGGCAAAGACTACTATTTTGACGAAACTGGCTTAATGCAAACAGATTGGATATTTGACAACGGCTGGTACTATGCAAACTCTGACGGCGCCTTACAGAAAGGCTGGCTGAAAACAACAGACGGCAACGCAGTTGAGGGTGGCTGTTGGTATAAACTTGATAGTGAAACAGGACTGCTGCAAACAGGCTGGATTTACTGGAATAATTACTGGTACTATCTAAGACCTGATTTTGGTGGCGCTACAGCGATGGGCTTAGTCAAGATACAAGACGGAAACAGCACAGAGGGCGGCTTACACTACTATTTAAGACCTGAATTAGACGGAGCCCTTTTAGAAGAAGGCTGGGTATATCTTGACGGTGAGTGGTATTATGCAAAGAGCGACTGGACCGGAGGAATGGCACAAAACGAATGGGTACTCCTTGATGCGTGGTATTGCTTTGACGAGAACTCAAAGATGCTCAAAAATACAACTACACCTGACGGCTACTATGTAGACGAAAACGGAAGATGGGTAAGCTAATTTTTGTTAAAGAAGCGTTAGAATAATAAAGAAGGCTTTGACTGTAATTGGTCAGAGCCTTCTTTTACTATTAAACTATTGTAAAGACGAAAAAACATATGATTTATGTATTTGCAGAGACCCTAAGAGAATAAAAATTCTCAGGGCATTTTTATGGCAAGTTAGTATCAGCCAAGAGAAATAAACTAAGAGTACAGTATGTTTAGAGATATTAAAAGACCACTTATCAATGAATGGTAGTTGGTTTTGTTTTTATCCGGATAAATAATTTATAAAATTACTTTCTATTTTTCTACACGCTACCTGTTCCTAGCGGAGCAGGTGGCTTTTTTTGTTTCTAAAAACTTTTTCAAAAAATTTTTCTTTTTCTCTCAAATATAGAGTGTCATTTGGTGGTACTAATTCCAAATATGTGAGAGGAAAAATTTTGGAGATTTCTCAAATATGGGTGTCGAAATCACACCCTTTGTGCAAATAAGTGAAAGGAGTTTTTACAATGTCGAGATTATCAAAGAAAGCAAAGACGAATTGGGCATTTTTCCTGAATGTTGAAACGGGCAGACGCACCTACAACGACCTATGTCGTAAATGTTGGAGCGACTGCAAGCAAAGTTTCAGAGCAATAGTTGTGTGTTGCTCTAAATACCACTCCAAAAGGAGTGTGAAAAGTGCACTAAACAGCAACAATTTTAATGATTCGGGGGAGACTAAGCAATTACACTTTTTCAAAATTCAAGAGCCTTACAGAAAGAAAAATTGTAAATTTACGCACCTTTTTTATATAGAAAAACAAGGCTTGCAATTTGCAAAGTAAAAACAAAAATCAATCGAAAAGTCAGCCCTATAAATATATATTATCTTACCTCCCGAAAGAAAGACTTTATTAAAGACAGAAGCTGAGCTTGACAAGCGAAACAAAAAATCACCGCTGATGGGCTAACATAGTGCACCGCAAAATTTGAAACCGACAAGGAGAATCTACGGTAAGGAGCGTGTTTTCGATATGATCAACCATCGCCTCTTGATTATCGACGCATTTATGACCGTATTTTAGAGGATAATTTGCGTACGAAAATGATTTCTTCAGTATAATTTTGGGGAAATTTACAATGCTATTCTATAGAAACAGGGGGAATTATATGGCAGAAGAAAAGAAGAAAAGTATGACTGAACAGAAAAAAGAAAGCATCCTGCAGAAGTTGTGGCTCACCTACTACAATGACACCTTGTATGATAAAGGACTTATTACTGAAACTCAGAGAAATAAAATGCGTGTGATGATAAAAAACAGAGAATCTTCTGCAGAACGATAAGTAACAAATTTACGGCAGATGAAATATTTCTGTCGATTACATAATATGTTTCGGAATAGTTATTGAAAACTTCGCGTTTTAGCGTTACAATATCAATAAAAATGATTTTACGAACTTTATGGAGGTAGATTATGGATATACATAGCATAAGAAAGATGCTGCGAACCAAATCTATTTATGATATTCCGCTTCGGGTCACATATTATGCCTGTGTTTCATCTGAATCCGATGAGCAACTTAATTCGCTTGGAAACCAAATTACTTATTACGAGGATTTTATAAAGCGAAATATGGCGTGGACATTCGTACCGGGGTACATTGATGAAAGTTTGTCGATTATGTCTTCTATTGCACAGGATGAGCTTGGAAAACTGTTCTCCCGTGTAAAATTCGGACACCAGCAGGCAATCAAGCCAGGAGTTCCGTTCTCATATGGAAAAAATTCGCTCTGTACTTCGGGCAGCAGAAGTTGATACCACCAAAGGAACTATCACCAAAGACTTCATTGATACCTTTATTGACAAGGTATATGTTGCCCCGGAGGAGGACGGTTCTATGTGCCTGTCCATTAAAATCTTCACGGGCGATACCACCGAAAAATATCTGCAAAAACTCAAGTGTCGTACAGGTATCATCACTACCCCAACTGACCGACAAAAGAAAAATCCCGATAATACAAGGGTTTATGACGATGAAAGTCGTACGGGTTACACGATCATTAAAAAATGTCATCCGCCCACTTATTTGTTCCCTTTCTTCACCCAAGAGTTTTACGACTTTTCAGGAACTTTGAAATTCGCCTAAAACCATATTCTGTTTTTCTTAATTTAGTAAGTCCTCTATCACGCTTAGTCGATAGAGGATTTCGTTTTTTTCAAAGTAGTCTAAATCATTTTTTGTTGCCGGATAAGTCAAAAAGTCTTGTAGATTTTCTCGGCAGGGTTTACCCTTATGTTAATTTCTTGTGTTTTGCATCTCATAAAAATCAAATCATTTCTTTTGTTTGTGTTGACAATGACGCAGGTTTAACCCCCATCTTATCAAAAGGAATAATTACTATATATAATATACAAAATAGTATATAGAACTTTTTCTATGCGGTCTATTTTTTCAGCTTTCACAGTTACGATATCGACTGGACAGCAGTTACGCAAGCCGAAGATTTTAGAAACATGCAAGATAAAAACGGCGTCTTGAGAAGCTAAGACATAAAATACGGCGGTCTTTTAACACTAAACTTAATTAGAGGTTAATCGATCTACTGCTTTTACGGATGAGATTATCTTGAGGAACAATAAAGCTCTTACAAATTATTTTGATGTAATAGGCAATGGTATAAAAATTCTTTTGGTTCACAGTATTTGAGAATATCCATATGATTAGATTAAAGAAGAAATCAGATAAAATTTGATCACTAAGAAGCAGATGATGTGGAAAAGAATTGAAAAAGTTTAAATATTGTAATATAATACATAATGTATTTTTGTATATATTTATAAACTGTGAATAGTTATAGCCGTAATGTAAAGTTGGAAATGCGGAAGCTCTATTTGAGAAGTATCGTATAGATGAGGCATACATAGGTGTTATGTGGACCAATATTGTCTGCAGAAGAACATCTTTGAGACAAAGTGCTTTAGATGTCCTTAGACGGTCTTTGAAAACACAAAAAACTTCAACTCAGAAAAAAAAGGCAGATGGTTGACTTTCTGCTACAATCGTATTGGCATCTTGATCAAAGTCAACGGTGAGTAATAAGTTAGAAAATGTTCATAGCTGTCCGGGAAAATGGCAGATGGACATATGATGCTCTGAAACACATCAGGTTAAAGGGGTAACAGCAACGGTGCGAATCAGCGCAAATTTGGGAATAAATGACGAGGTGTAGTATGCACATATTAGCAGTAGACGATGAACGGAATATGCTGGAAAAGCTGATGACAGAGATTTGGAAGGTGTTTCCGCGAGCACAAATACACGGGGAAACAGATGTTTTAGCAGCAGCAGAGTGGGTTGAAAAGCTGGCAGAAAAGGGTCAAATGTTGGAGTATGCTTTTTTGGGAATACGTATAAGAGGAATGAATGGTCTGGAACTTGCAAAACAGATCAAGATGCTGTACCCAAAAGTGAAGTTGATTTTCTGTACAGCCTATACTGAGTATGCTTTTGATGCCTTTGGTCTATTTGCGAAAGGATATTTACTAAAACCAGTCAGTGCAGAAGATATCATTAGGGTGTTGGATGAGATGGTAAGTGATTGGCGCAAAGAAAATAATGAGATGCTGCGGGATATCCGGGTGCAGACCTTTGGGAATTTTGAGATTTTTGTGGATAATCGGCCTCTTTATTTTGAGCGTGAGAAAGCAAAGGAGTTACTGGCGTATCTTGTGGATCGTCATGGTGCAACAGTCACTACCAGGCAGATAGCAGCAGTTCTTTGGGAAGATCGGCCGTATGACAGGACACTAAAAAACTATGTGGCTACACTAGTCAGGGCACTGAAAAACGCATTGAGTAATGTCGGCGTGGAGGATATGCTGATAAAGTCGCATAATCATTTAGCGGTAGATATAAGTAAATTTAAATGTGATGCCTATGACTATGAAAGGTGCGATTCTGTGGCGATCAATTCATTTCACGGAGAGTATATGCTTAATTATTCTTGGGCAGAGTTTACTGTAGGTAGATACACTCATATTGAATAGATGAGAATGCGATAAAAATTACCAGTGAAATAACAGAACAATTGGAGAAATTAATCTTGTAGCTCTGTTTTTGAAAGCCTTTTACTTGTAGATTTAAAATGTATTAGAGGGGCTTTGTTTCAACGAAAAAATATTTATCTGAGGTGACCACAGTGGCGAATTGATCGTATTAAGGATCGGAGAATAAAATTGGTGGTACAAATAAACTTATCACGAAAAATAAAGGAGAAAATATTATGCATACAGAGAGAATTAAGGAATTATTTTCAGATGAAGCATTTGTAAAGTCACTGTTTGAGATGGAAACAGCAGTAAAGAGTCGCTGGTAAGCTAATTGATAAATTATAATGTGCCGATGCAAGGAGCAAGGCAAGAGCAGTACGCTGTTTGAAAAAACGAAAGGGAGAGATGATATGGCTTTATATGCTCTTAGTAACTATATTGACTGGTTTTACCGACAAAGCTATCCCGCTCTGTTTGATGCAGAGGTTAGCAGGAGATTGGAGAATGTGCGAGCAGCTTTTGGAGAAAGAGAGACCGAAGAGGTTATTGTAGAAGTACATCTTTCAGATGACTCTAAACGCTGCGACTATTCTTTTCGAGAGGATACCGGCAAAGAAATTGTGAAGAACTACTGGCTGGAGTTAGATTTTGAAGCCTGTGCCACACAGGATATCACTCCCTGCTATTTTATTGATGCTTCTGTTTTGAAACCTGGTGTCGACGCATCACTTTTTTACAAAACTGCTTTGCCGGGTTTGGCCGGAATCAAACGAGCTGACACTTTGCACCACAGGGTAGAGAAGTGTGTAGAGAGCCTTAACGGACGATGTGAAGCTCTTTTTCAGTTAGGTGCTATGGTAGGAAGAGGACAAGATAACAGTCTGAGGATTTTCCCGGATGATATGAAACGTGCTGATGTGCTTGGATATCTTAAAGATCTTAATTGGTCAGGTGATTTGGAAGCACTTGATTCATTTTTGTGTAAATGTGAGTTGGAAGGTGGTTGCGGCCTTCTCCGTACGGATTTTGATCTTTTTGTTGACAGGATATCCGATAAAATCGGGATCAACATTATGCTTCGAAATACACCGGAGATTGTGTGTCGTTGGTTGGATTTTCTGGAGAGTGAGGGACTTTGCCTGCCGGAAAAGAAAGCTGATGTGTTGCGATTTTTGACAGCAGATCCGAATTATGATCCGTTTATACAAAATGATATAGCCCACTTTAAAATTCCGTTTGAAAATGGAAAACCGTTAGGAGCTAAAGCTTATTTGAGGCATAACGGTGTGCAGGTAAAAGAGTTTCGAGCTTTTTATGCACCGGTGCAGATGAATCTGGAGCTAACTTCCCGTTGCCCGCTGCGCTGTCCTCAATGCTACTGTGATTTGAACAAAGGAAAAGATCTGCCAATAGACAAGGCTCTGTATTGGTTAAAAAATGCAGCTGAGCACGGTGTACATCATATCAATCTCAGTGGCGGAGAAACTATGTGCTACCCGTATCTGTATCGTCTTATTCAGTTTTGTCATGAGAATGGATTACAGTCCAATGTGGCACTTTCCGGCTGGGGAATAGATGAAAAGAGTCTTCAGAAGCTCATTGATTGCGGTGTGACTAATATCTATATCTCTCTTAACGGCTCTACTGAAGAAATAAATCAAAAAAGCCGAGATGGCTTTGACTATGCAATACGATCGCTGGAACTTCTGCAAAAGAAAGCATTTGCTAATACCTATATCAACTGGGTAATGCATTCCTTTAACGCTGAAGATTTTCCTGCTATGCTGGAGTTAGCCGAGCGATATGGTGTATCTGAACTGGTGGTGCTTGTCTTCAAACCCAACGCTTCTTATGAGTTGCCAAGCTTGCCTACAGGGGAGCAGGTGCGCGAAATTGCCAAAATTATCCGCGCATATAAAGGTCCAGTGAGAGTTACGGCAGAGGGATGTTTCTCCCAACTGCGCGCTCTTTTGGGGCAGAGATTTTTTACAAATCTCAACCGTGGTATCACCCGAGGCTGTGGGGCAGGACGAGATGGGATCTCTGTGAGCGTTGATGGTAAACTGACACCTTGCCGCCATTTAGAGATCGAGGAAGATTGGAATGACATTTTGGATTATTGGCAGGGTTCTCAAACTATAAAGACTCTGCGTACTATGGAAGATTCACCTGAAAACCCTTGCAGCGGCTGCAGATATCAGCGATATTGCTTACCTTGTGCAGCGGTCAATTACAAACAAAAGGGCAAGATTTTTATGGGTTGTGATTGTTGTCCTATTCGCCCTGAAAAACAGGAGGATGATGAGTAATGGAGGATCGTTTGATTTTGGTTGATTTGCTGGATAAACCAATTGGTGAAGCCGGCAAACAGGAGGCTCATCAAAAATCTCTGTTGCACCGGGCATTTTCCGTATTTCTCTATCGTGGAGATGAGATGCTCATTCAAAAACGGGCTGCGGGGAAATATCACTCAGCTGGTCTGTGGGCCAATACTTGCTGTTCCCATCCAAGAGTGGGAGAGCATTTAGAGGATGCGGTTTGCCGTCGGCTGTGGGATGAGGCTAATATCAGGTATGATAAGAGTCAACTGATTCACTTGACATCTTTTGTTTATCGTGAAAACTTCGGAGAACTTGCAGAATATGAGTTAGACCATGTTTTTGTAGGATGTTATGACGGTTCGTATGCCCCAGACCCTGAAGAGATCGAAGAAATGAAATGGGTAAAGCTGGATACATTGGCTGAACAGCTACGTTGCTTTCCGCAACGGTTTTCAGCGTGGTTTACTACAGCATTTCCTAAAGTTTATCAGTACATTATGGAGGTAGAGATATGATTTTGAAGATGCCTTTTCTAATGATGGAAGAGCATCACGAGGCCTTCTATTATTGGGGGCTTGCTGTAAAAAATGGATGGATTGCTCCGCGAGGGAATGTACTGTTTCACGTTGATCACCATGACGACCTTGTCGGAGGCGGATATATCTATGATTTTTCTCGACCTTTTGCAGATTTAGAGGAGCGTAAAATTTTCACTTACTCGCATCTTGGTATTGCAGATTTTATTGTTCCGGCCCTGTATGAGGGACTGTTTTCCAAAATGTTTAATATGAAAGGATTAGTAAAACAGGCTTTTTCCTGTGAGGAACGCTTGGTTCGTCTTTGTGGAAAAAATGTTTTGGCAACTGCAAATTACATCCCTTTTCTACATGCTGATAAACGAAGAAATAATGCGGCAGGCTACAGTTTTTATACATATCACGAAGGAGCTCTTAGTGATACCGAACCGCTGGAAAATGTGGTTCTTGATATCGACTTGGACTATTTTTGCTGGGATGATGAACTTTGCACGGTTCCACCAAAGCGGATGGAGATCACAAAAGAAGCTTATGAAGAATTTTGTGAAGATCCTTATCACCCGTTTCGTATCCTGCCACGCGCTATGTTACAGGCTGAGAAAGAAGGCACACGGTATTATATACGCTATGTAGAAATGCCGATAAATGAGAAACCGGCAGATGAGATGCTGATTCGAAATCGTGTGGATCGATTTTTTAACTGGCTAAGAAACCAACCGTGGGAGCCATCACTTGTGACTATCTGTCGCTCTGCTCATTCCGGCTATTTGCCTCAGGACAAGGCAGGGTTAGTGGAAGAACTGGTCTGCAAAGGTCTTAAAGAATTGTGGGCATAGTGATTGAGTTTTAATGTGGTACACATAAAATAGTCTGTGTTGATTGAAATTTTGAAGGAATAATCGAGGAGATGGGACATAATGGTGATTGAGACATTGGCCGAACGCTTTCCACAGCTGTACCTGAAACCGGGAACAGGTGTTTCAAAGAGTGACCTTTACCGATCTATTATTCGCAAGGGATATCGCTATGAGGGGGATCTATCCCACTTTACAGGTACTGTTAGAGACAGTTTGACTTTGGAGCAAACGCCTGCAGGTAATGTAATGATAGTGTTTCTTGCTGAACGCGCCGATTTTGAATGTTTCTATCGTATTATGGCCTGTCGATGTGAGCCTGTGGATGTGCCGGTGACTATGGGCGCTTGCTGTATTAGTGGGATCAATGACTGGAGTAAGATTTTTGCGCATATGGCAGCATATCGTGAAAGTGGAGGGGACGATTCATCAGGAGAGTTTGCCCGCTTTACTGCTACCCCTTTAAACTACAAGGAAACTATGATATTATTGTCAGATGGTCCTTACAGTGCCGTTTTGGCAAAATATACACCTTATGATAGTCAAACATGGAGGTGTATTTCGCTGGAGATTCGCAAATACCATGAACTTACACACTTTATTTGCCGTAACCTTTTTCCGAAGAAGAAGTATCCGATTTGGGACGAACTGTTGGCAGATTGTATGGGGCTGCTTTTTGCAACAGGCGAATACAGTATTCAGCTTGCACAGGCCTTTCTCGGCATTGAAAATGGAGTCTATATAGGTGGGCGACTGGAAAATTACACAGACGGTTTGCCTAGTGACGAAACAGTAAATCGTGTAATGGTAGCAATTGATAAACTTTCTCATTGTTGCAACGTGGAGCGCAGCAAAGGGAATGAAGGATATGTTATGCTGGAAAAAATAGAATCTCGGGCAGAGGAAATTTGTCCGGAGTTGACAAATATGTTTTTTTGAATGTTTTAAATATAATATAATAACAGGAGACTGTGTTGGAACTTTTTTGCTCTGACACGGTTCTTTTTATTTTATAGCATCGCTGGATTTTTTTGTCAGCCTTTCGTTGTTCTTGTTGTATTATAGTCTAAATAATTGTGAAGTTATACTGCGTTTTTGTATACAAAGATGCTGTCTGAGTGGATGGGATACTGAAATTTTCGGCGATCGAGGCAAATATAGACAGTCGATTTGTGCAAGGCGGAAGTATGTTTATGGGAATGTTCTGTTCTTTTTACTCGTTAATAACTTGCCTTATAGCGGTGTGACAGAGCAAATTGACTGTCCCAGGAAAGGATGTGAGCCTTATTGTCAAAACAAATTTATCGTAAGTCTCTGCTGGAGAAGATGTCATCTCCTGACCAGTTGGATAAGATGATCGTGATTACATCGCCTAGCTTTTGGCTGGCATTGATAGGTGGGGCTGCTATTGTCGTTGTGGCTTTGGTGTGGTCAATTTTTGGAAAGCTACCGATAAAAACGGAAGCAACAGGTTTGTTCGTTCCCGACCAGGGAACATTTAATCTTGCTGCAAATACATCTGGAATTGTTTCCTCACTGCAAGTGAAGATTGGTGATTATGTGAAAAAAGGCGATGTCATTATGACTTTATCCGATGAAGATGTTCAACAGGAGCTTGGTGCTATTTTAGAACGTCGGGAAAGAGTAAGTGATGTCACATTAGATAGTAGAAATGATATTGTCACCGCTGATAATCGTGACTTAATTGATTTGAAAACGCAGATTGCAGCTGCAGGGCTGGAAAGAGATCAACAAGCGGCTATGTTAGCTTCATATCAGTCAGAACTGTCAATTTTAGCACCTAAAGTAAATGCTGCTCAGGTAGCAATGGAACAGGCGCAACAAGCATATTATAATGCCATAGATTCCGGCAGTGTCAATACAGCAATTCAGCTGCAATATAATGAAGCACAGTCAGTATACTCCCAGGTATCTTCTCAATATGCTCAAGCTAACGCAAGTGCGGAATCTGCAAGAGTGACCTATAACAATGCCCTGGACAGTGTGTTGAACTCGTTGCAGGAAACGATTCAGCAAAGAATCAATGAGAGTAGTAGTGGGGAAGAAAAAGCAGCCTTAGAAGCACTTAAATCAAAGGCGATTTCAGCTGTTGGCACAGGTGTAGCGCCGGATTCTTTGGACAGTGATATAAAGAGTGCAATTGCAGGTACAGGTCTTTCTAATTTAGAACAGTTGTGGGTTCAATATAAAACGGCAAAAGATATTTTGGTTACGGTGGAAGCAGATTACTCTGAAGCGCTTGCTAACTACGAAAGTGCAGCTGCAGCATACGAAAATGCATCCAACACTGCTACGCATGGAAATGTAAACAAAGAGCAGTTGATGGCTGTGTTCAATCAGAAAAGCACTGAGTATCAGACACTGTATTCGCAAAAATCCAGTCTTGAGTCCAATATACTTTCCCTGCAAAGTCAGATTCAAGCTGCAAATGTTGGTCAAAGAGTACATGTAGATAGCTATAGACAGCAATTTAATTCAATGCGTTCGGCGATTATTGACGGTTTGAATGCAGAGATAGAAAAATATGAATATGCTCTGAAGAAAACTCAGGTAACAGCAACGGTATCGGGAATGGTCTCGGATATTAAGGTTGGAGTAGGTTCTGCAGTTGGACAAGGAAATGAAATTGTGACAATACGCCAGCTTTCAGAAGAAAACTTGATTGTTTGTTACATACCGATCAATACAGGCAAAAAAATTGAACCGGGAATGGAGGTTGTCGTCTGTCCTTCTACTGTAAACGAGAGTGAATATGGACATATGCAGGCTGAGGTTATCTCAGTTGACGACTATGTTTCTACAGCTGCCAGCATTCGTTCTATGTTGGGAGACGATACTTTGGTACAGGCCTTTACACAGAATGGGCCCGTAGTAGGAGTAATCTGCAGATTGCGTGTTGATGAAACAACTGCCAGCGGTTATTGGTGGTCGAACAAAAAAGGTGCCGAACTAATGGTGCCTGAAGGTACTTTGGTTACAGCAGACATTATTACTGATGAGAAAGCCCCAATTACTATGCTGATCCCATATCTGAAAGATAAGTTATCTATGTCAGTTGAGCCCGGAGCCGGAGATAAGGAGGGGCAATAATGGCATGGTTTAAAAGACGGAAAGGGGTTAAATCTGTCAAGATTCATTTACCAAGCAAGAGATCAAAAAGAAACAACTCGATATTTATGAATGAATCTCTAAACAAAAAGGAAAAGAAGAATAAAGAGGAAACAACAAAGTTCAAACGCAGCTGGGTTAAAACACCTACTATATATCAGATGGAAGCTACAGAATGTGGTGCAGCATCTCTTGCTATGGTGCTGGGTTATTACGGATGTTTTATTCCGCTGGAACAAATGCGCATTGAAACTGGTGTTTCTCGTGACGGATGTAATGCACGCAACATTCTGAGAGCTGCACGCAAGTTTGGTATGGTTTGTAAGGGTTACACCAAAAGTGTTGAAGATCTGAGTAAAATTCGGACTCCTGCCATCATTCACTGGAATTTCAATCACTTTGTGGTTTTTGAGGGCTTTAAAGGGGGTCATCTGTACATCAACGACCCAGCCGTCGGGCGGCGCAAGTTGACTTTTGAAGACTTTGACGATTCATTTACTGGGATTGTTTTGGTTTTAGAACCAGGTGCAGGGTTTCGAAAGAAAAAGCGCACATCATCACTTTCCGGCTTTGTTCGGGAACGGCTTAAAGGGCAGCGATCGGCTGTAAGGGCACTTATCGCAGCGGGATTACTTTTAGTTGTACCGGGACTTGTAATTCCGGTTTACTCAAAGATATTTATTGATAATATTCTACTGGGAGGCAGTTCGGATTGGCTGGGAGCACTGCTAATAGCGATGGCAGGCACGCTGATTTTTCAGTGTCTGTTCACATGGTACCGCGGATTTATACTGCTTAAGCTTCAATCTAAAATGGCTTTGATATCGGCACATAAATTTTTATACCATATGTTTAGACTTCCTATTTCGTTTTTCGATCAGCGCTATGCCGGTGATCTTGCTCAACGCGTCGAGAACAACAATAATGTGTCTGATTTTCTGGCAGGTGACTTGGCAGAGACAGTCCTTAACATATTTGTAGCTTGCTTTTATATGACGCTAATGCTTATTTATAGTCCGGCTTTGACAGCAGTCGGTATAGCAAGTGTAGGTATAAACCTTTTGGTCAGCCATATTATTTCAAAAAGGATCTCTACGCTTTCGATGAAAGTACAGCAAGATTCCGGAAAGATGATAGGAGCTTTTAATTCCGGCCTGTCAATTACCAGTACGCTCAAGGCATCAGGAGCGGAAAATGAATATGTATCTCGTATTTTAGGTCACTATGCTCACAATGCGGGAACGGAACAGAAATTAGGCAAGGCACAGGAGATACTTTCTTCCACTCCGCAGGCGATTTCTTCGGCGGCCAGCATCATCGTGCTGATGGTGGGTGGTACACTGGTTATCAATGGTGCTCTTACTGCTGGTATGTTGGTGGCATTTAATCAGTTACTCAGCTCATTTACATCACCGATTAACGAGCTGGTTGGTTTTGTCAGTAAAATTCAAACACTAAAGGCAGATATGAGTCGTGTAGAAGATATCCAAAGATATAACCTATCGACTCAATTTAAAACAAAAGAGTACGCTTCAGTTAATGAAAAACTATCTGGTGATGTTCAGCTGAACAATATATCGTTTGGATATATTCCACTGGCTGCACCACTTATCAAAGATTTTACTTTCCATACAAAGCCCGGCCATTCGGTGGCTTTGGTGGGTTCATCTGGCTGTGGTAAATCCACTGTGGCAAAGATTATCAGCGGTCTGTATGACTTGTGGGATGGTGAAATATTGCTGGATGGTATTCCACTACGAAATGTGCCCCCAGATATCTTATCTACCAGCATTGCTACAGTTAGTCAAAATATCACCATTTTTACCGGTACCATCCGAGATAATCTGACCCTTTGGAACAAAAGCATTATGGATCAGGATATAGTGCGTGCAGCCAAGGATGCCTGTATTCATGATGTGATTACCAAGTTGCCAGGTGCTTACGACTTCAAGCTGGCAGAGGAAGGGAAAAACTTATCGGGCGGTCAGCAGCAGCGTTTGGAGATCGCTCGGGCTTTGGTTCTTAATCCCAGCATCCTCGTGATGGATGAGGCAACCAGTGCATTGGATCCTATCGTGGAAAAAGAAATCATAGACAATATTAAGCGACGAGGCTGTACTTGTATCATTGTTGCTCACCGTTTATCTACTATTCGGGACTGCGATGAGATTTTAGTTATGCAAAAAGGGGAAATCCTACAGAGGGGAACCCACGAGGAGCTTATAAAGCAAGATGGACTTTACCAGTTGCTAATCAGCAACGAATAAGATAGGGGGATGAATGTGGACACAACTGTAATAAAACTCAACGGAAGTCAGCTGTTTTTGACTGAAAACCCGGGTGAAGCATATCGGATTCTATCTGGTCGTGTGTTGGTGTTTATTCTTCCGCTGAAAGAAGATGGAGCTCTGGGTCGCCGTTGGTTACTGTGTGAATTAGAACCGGGTGATACGGTTCCTTCATTATATTACGACTCCGTAGATATCAAAGGAGATCCCTGCAAGTGGATATTTGGGTTTTCTGCAATGGATCCCAGTGAGTTAAAGATTATAAACGATAGCGATGAGATACGATATGAGTTTGCAACAAAAGCCGGACTGCGTGATTATGAGCAGATTGGTTTTGAAGAGAGCGCAGTAGAGAGTTATCGGTTAGAGAATATGCGCGATCAAAGAAATCTCTTTGCTTCCGGCGAAGAGCAAAAGAAAACCTATAGTCGTAGCCTTGAAGTTATTTACAGGCTTTTCCGCAACAGTAAATTTGAGCGCAACAACGACCATAATCTTACTGGAAACGCTCTTTACGATGCCTGTGTTCGCCTTTGCGATTGGCAACATATTGATGTGGTTAGTTTTGATGTGCTGCGTTCTAATTGTGGTCGTCGTTTTACCGTAAAGGATGTGGCTCGCGTCTCCGGATTTGTTTGTCGAGATATTCTGTTGGAGGAAAATTGGTTTAAGAAAGATGCCGGACCGTTTTTGGCTTTTAAAAGCGGCGGCAGTAAACCGGTAGTTTGTCTGCCCCAAAAGGCCGGCAAATATACAATGTGGGATCCTGCTAATGACAGCTTTACGCCCATAACGGAGGGTACAGCTGTGCAGTTGAACCCCAGAGCGATGATTTTTTATCGTCCGTTTCCGCGTGAAAAGATTACACTGAATAAGCTGGTACGTTTTGCTTTGCAGGATATTAACTGGCGTGATGTGGTTAATGTTATGCTTTTTGCCCTGTTGGGAACATTGATAGGACTTTTAACACCATACCTCAACGAGCAGTTGTTTGATCTGTTCATCCCGTTGGGAGATGCACCGGGACTTCAGGGTGTTTGTGCTGTTGTTCTTGCTTGTTCCTTGGGAAACATCACTTTTAGTGTAGTTAAAAATTTGGCTAACTTTCGGGCTATAAACCGAATGAAGTATTCAGTGCAAGCGGCGGTAATGGATCGTCTGTTTAATCTGCCTGAGAGCTTCTTTCGTGAATATGATACTGCAGATTTATGTCAGCGTGCGATGGGAATCTCTCAAGTTTTTTCTGTTTTGGCCTCCACTGTGGTTAATGTGGGGCTTACTGCAATATTTTCATTTATGTATCTTTGGAGAATGTTTTACTACACCAGCGAATTGAGTTGGATATCCATTTGGATATTGCTTGCGGTTATGGTTATTATAGTTTTTCTTGGGCGCAGAGAGTTGAAATATGAGCGTGATCAGATGGAGTTAGACGGACAGGGGGCCTCTATGATGTTCCAGTTTTTGAGTGGTATCTCAAAGCTGCGCATAGCAGGCTCAGAAAACCGGGCTTTATATGAGTATCTGCAACACTATACAGACTCTCGCAAAATAGATATCCGGAAAGAAAAGTACAGTCTTGTTGTAACGATTCTGTCCAGAGCTGTCAGCACTGTTTGTTCTATGGTGTTTTATTACATTATGATCCACCAGAGTGTAGATATAAGTGTGGGTGCATTTATGGGTTTTACGGCTGCTTTTGGTTCTTTTTCGGCGGCAATGATGGAGCTTGTTTCGGCTTATCTTCAAATTAATTCTATAGAGCCGGCCTTTGATCGTATGAAACCGATTTTGGAAACATTGCCCGAACAGCAAGAGGATGCAGGAATGCCCGGTGATCTTGCAGGAGAGATAGAGGTGAGTAATGTCACCTTTGCTTACAATGAGGATTCTCCTCCGGTAATAAACAATCTTTCTATTCACATAAAGCAAGGAGAGTACATCGGAATTGTTGGATCTTCAGGCTGTGGTAAATCGACACTTCTCAAGTTGCTTTTAGGTTTTGAAAAGCCGCAGACAGGTCGAATCTACTATGATGGACGAGATATAGATGGCATTGATAAGCGTGAGTTGCGTAAGCGGTTTGGAGTAGTGCTGCAAAACGGCGGACTTATTACAGGAAGCATTCACGATAACATTACAATTACTACGCCTTCTGCGACACTGGAGCAGGTGCGTCAGGCAATGCGGGATGTTGGCTTGGAAAAAGATGTCGCTGATATGCCTATGGGATTGCACACAGTACTATCCGAAGGAGATGGCTCAATTTCAGGCGGTCAGAAGCAGCGTATTCTTATTGCCAGAGCTATTGTAGGAAAGCCAAAGATTTTATTTTTCGATGAGGCAACCAGTGCATTAGATAACGCTACACAAGCAGCAGTCAGTGATAGCTTAGACAGACTTAACGCGACTCGTATAGTGATTGCGCATAGGCTTTCTACCATCATTCGTTGTGATCGTATCTTTGTTATGGATGCGGGACGAATCGTGGAAGAAGGAAATTTTGAACAATTAATGAAAAGAAAAGGCTTGTTTTACAATCTTGCCAGTCGGCAGATATTGTGATCGACTTAAACAGAAAGCTCCGCCGGATCTTTCTGTAAAGGCGGAGCTTATATTTTTTTAGTGGATAGTATTTTGTGATATTATCATATTTGCATTCTGTATGATTCAATACTGCGATACGGAATCATTATGTTGGAAGATAAAAATTATCAAAGATTGTGTCGATGATGAACCGCTTGCAGGGGCAAGTTTTTTATGAAGAAGAAACAGCAAAGAATTTATATTCAAAAAAGCGGACATATTGAGTTGTTGATCGTATAAAGAAGTGAGAATATAACAACGCAATTATACAGACGGAGGGAATAGTGATGGAACAGATGTTAAAAAGATTATTTGATTATCATAGGTTTTTCCCTGATAAACGCTTAATTGATATTATTTCGGATGTGGAGAGCCGTTATTGCGAACTGGATGATGAGGAATTGCTTTTAGTCGCTGCAGCAGGTGATACAGATACAACGAAGGATTTGTTGGAGAAAAAAGATGAGTATATGTACAGAGACATACAATAAGGAACAGGTCTATGAGGAGTATTATCCAAAAGTACTTCAATATGTCAGAAGCCGTTCAAACTTACATATTGATGCGGAGGATATCGCTCAGACGGTTTTTATGAAAGTGTTTGGTAAATGGGATTATTTCGATCCCCAAAAAAGTTCTATTTCCACATGGATATATAATATCACACGAAATACACTGATTGACTATCAGCGCGCTATGACTTTTCGTCAGCATGGAGAACTTTCGGAATCTTTAACGGACGATTATTATGATATATTGAATTGTTTGGTTTCAGATGAAGAACAAGAGCGTCTGGTAGATGCACTGAAAATCTTGTCCACAGATGAACGGGATTTGATTGTTCTTCATTATTACAGTGAATATACATTGCTGTATATATCAGAGCTACTGCATAAGCCCTATGGCCAGGTCAAGCGGCTTCATATGAAAGCACTAAAAAAAATCAAACGATATATGGAAGAAGACGAGTGCATTTGAGCAGGAAAATTCTAATTTAAATATTGAAACTCTTTTTAGCTATTATAGAGAAAACAACGCACCTCTTACCTTTTTTTGGACTTGATTGCACATTTCATAGTTTCGATAGAACGATATCACCTTATTTGCAATTTATTAGACTATAAGCACAGAATAATAAATTGCAAAGAGCAGCGATGAATTAGGAGTAAAAAAACTTCACAAATTTGTTGGCCTTTTGATGTCCCTTGACGGTTAAACTGTGATAGTGGTATAGTGGTGTAGAGCCGTTTTTGTGCTGAGTAGAAAAATTTTTTAAAAAGTGGCCACAACGGCAAATTAGCCGTATAAACAGATAGGAAGAAAAAGCAGTGAAAATTCACAAATCAAGGACTCTTGACTTGTACTCTATTTTAATAGAGTAGAGTAAGCTTTTGAACCCATTTAATAAGGAGAGGGTATTTTAAGTAATATTTAAACTAACCGGAAAGGAGGAATTGTAATGAACACAGAAAAAATGAAAGAGGTCTTTTCAGACGAGGCATTCGTCAAGTCGCTGTTTGCGATGGAGACTGCAGCAGAAGTACAGTCTGCGCTGAAAGAGAAGGGTATAGAAATGAGCGAGGAGGAGATTCTCTCTGTTCGCGAGTTGCTCGGCAAGGTAGAAAACGGCGAGATCAATCAGGCACAGCTGGGAACCTGGCAGAAACAGGCCGGAGACGGCGAACTTTCTAACGAGTTGCTGGAACACATAGCAGCCGGCTATAACTACACCGGTGTTGGTATAGGCCTTATGATACCCGAGGACCTCATCGGGAAGCCCTCCCCCTGGTAAAAAAAACGCAGAAAAAGCGGGGAACTGTCTGCTTCCCGGCAGGGGTAGCGGTTCTCCGGTAAGCAGAACAAACCCAAAAATATAAAGGAGGAATTGTAATGAACATAAAAAAAATCAAGGAAGTGTTTTCAGATGAAGTATTTGTTAAATCACTTTTTGAGATGGAGACCGTAGCAGAGGTGCAGACTGCGCTAAAAGAGAAGGGTATAGAAATGACCGAAGATGAGATCTTGTCTGTCCGTGATCTTATTGGAAAGATGGGAAGTGGAGAAATCAACAGCGATCAACTGCAAAACTGGTCTGCTCAAACTGAGACTGGTGAGTTGAGCGAAGAAGAATTAGAAAATGTTGCAGGTGGTCTTGGTCTAGCAGCAATTGTGGTATCAGCAATAATTATAGGAATTGTAGGTAGTGGAGTAGGTGTTGGTATTGGCGTGACTGTAGCATCTCTTATCCATAAACGTTGGTAATTAGATTAAGTAAAGGTATTATGTGAGGGGGATTGTAATGAACATAAAAAAAATCAGTGAAGTATTTTCAGATGAAGTATTTGTTAAATCGCTTTTTGAGATGGATACTGTAGCAGAGGTACAGGCTGCGCTAAAAGAGAAAGGTATAGAAATGACCGAAGATGAGATCTTGTCTGTCCGTGATCTGCTTTGCAAGGTAGAAAGTGGAGAGATCGACAGAGAGCAACTGCAGAGCTGGGCTGCTCAAGCTGAGACTGGTGAGTTGAGCGGAGAAGCGTTGGAAAATGTTGCAGGTGGTTTTTGTACAGCTATGTTAGCTGCTGGTGCCATTGCTGCTGCTGCTACTCTGGCTAGCGCGGCTGCTGTAGGTGGCATTGCATATGGTATAGTGTGTGCAATTAAAGATCGTTGGTAATAATCAGTTTTATAGAAGCTGTGATAGTAGCAGATGCAGTTCTTGGCATCGGCTACCCGTTGGCGGTCAACTAAATAAGATGATTGTATAAGGAGTAGTTGAAATGAATACAGAAAAAATAAAGGAAGTATTTTCAGACGAGATATTTGTTGGATCACTTTTTTCAATGGATACAGCAGCAGAGGTACAGGCTGCGCTAAAAGAGAAGGGTATAGAAATGACCGAAGATGAGATCTTGTCTGTCCGTGATCTGCTTTGCAAGGTAGAAAGTGGAGAGATCGACAGCGAGCAACTGCAGAACTGGTCTTCTCAAACTGAGACTGGTGAGTTGAGCGAAGAAGAATTGGAAGCTGTTGCAGGTGGTGTTGTACTCTCAGCGTTTGGTCTGATACTTTTTGCTGCTGCAGTGATTGTAGGAGCTGTAAGCGGAGTAGCTATATACAGTAAGATTACTGGTACCCGTTGGTAATCAGATTAAATAAAACGATTATGAAACAGGCAAATTAGCGGTGTAAATTTTTCTAAACTAACAACAGGCTAATGCTATGAAATACAACCGCAACAAACGGCTGATATGTAGACGAAAACAGAAGATTGCAAACGGATTTTTATTAAAGAGGCGTTACAGTAATCAAGAAGGCTTTGACTGTGCTTGGTCAGAGCCTTCTTTTGCTATTAAACTATTGCAAAGAACAAAAAATCATACAATTTATGTATATGTAGACCTTGAGAGGATAAGAATTTTCAGGGTACTTTTATTCTTGCTTACAAATCTAAAAAAAAAACAAAACTGACACCACTTTAAAAAGAGGTGTCAGTTCGTTGCTTAAATTTAATTCACCCTGCCATATAGGTCATTTTTGCGCTGTCTGCATAAATTGTTATAGTCCATATTTTTCAGAAGTCTTTTTAAAAAATCTTACTAATTTTCGAGTGTTTTACTTTCTTTACGCTTTTTAAGAAGATTGATAACAATGTAGACATAAAGAGGAATATAGCACACAACGGTAGTAATGAGGTAATAAAGGCCTGTGGGAGGAGTGTTGTCAACAAACAAAGAGGGGAAGCCGCCCGCAGATACAACGCTTGTTATGAGCGTGAAGTTCAAGAAATTATTTATCCAGTGAATAATTAGTCCGGGCATCAGGCTTTTAAAATAAATATTTGCAAAATAAAGGCCCATACCGCTGAGGAAATAAGGAAGGCAGCTAAGAATAAACTGGAAACCGCTTTGAGTAAGAACCTCAGGATTTGATAAATGCATTGCCATAAACAAAAGCGAGCTTATTATACCCCAGACAACAGCTTTTGTCGTGCAGGATATGTTATTTTTGCAGGCAAAGCGGATAAAGATGCCGCGGAATATTATTTCTTCCCAGGAAGTCTGCATCCAAGTAAACGCAACTACGAAAAGCAGGCTGATAAGATACTCAGATGCTGAAAACTCGCGCACAGTTATATTACCGATAAAGGGCAGAACAGATAAGAGCATACCCAGCAAATAAAGTCCGATTACGGTAAGGTTTTGTTTGCTGTTTCCTTTGCCGCCTACGCCATAGATAAAGTCGCGAACAGTTGTTTTTGCTATCAGTCTAAGGCAGATTACAGCACCGATAAATAGGCCGAAAAACTGATTTAAAAGCCTTATGGTTTCTGTAAGTTTACCTAAGCTTTGTGTAATAAAAGGGACTTCAAAATAAACCAGAAATTCAAACGGAAGAGAGATAAGCGTTCCTATAATGATATGTACTACAATAAAAGCAAGCCATCTCAGCCACGAAGCCTCATTTGGCAAAACAGTCTTTTTTCTACTTAATTCTTTTGTCATTGTTTAATTTTCCTTTCTTAATGTTTTTTATTGATTGTGTGTTGTAAAATTGGAAATTCGTTTAATTAAAATCCACATATAAATTTAATCAGTGGATTTAGCGGGAATTTAATATGTAAGACCTCCTCTCATTTGAAAGCTGCTGCCACAGGTTATATTAAAAGACGGCAACAAGATAGATTTTATCATAGACTTATAAAAATTTCAAGCAAAAGTGTAACAGATATTTTCAAAGCAAAAGTTTATTTATGTAAAATATCAGACGGAAACAGAATAAAAAGTATAGAAATTTCCATTTTATTGTTTACTTTTTGGATAGTTTTATGGTTTAATATTAGGTGTAGATAGTATGCGTATATTGGTCAGATGTTTAGTTTAAATGTTTTTATATTGGAGGAAATTCAGATGAAGAAATGTTGCCTGTTTATATTACTGTTGTGTCTGATGATGTGTTTTGTTGCTTGTGGGGAAAAAACAGAAACAGATAAGATAAAGGTTGCAGTATTACAAAACTATTGCGATTATGAAGATTTCAAAAACAATCACAACAAGAATTATCACGCAGAAGATTCAAAGAAGAATGTTCAGTATGAATATTTTGACGACCTTGATTCGATGCTCTTAGCCTTAAATAACGGAAAAGTAGATGCGATTGAAACAGTAAAGTGTAATGCTGAATATATAAAGAACAGAAACGATAATGTAGACTATGCTGATAGTAAAGGGCTTGAATTTTGCAACTACTCTATGATGACAATGCAGGAAAACTCAGAAGTATTCAATATTTTAAACAACGCTATTACAGAAATAAAAGCAGACGGGACATTAAATCGTCTTATAAAAGAAAGCCTGCAGCCGTATATAACTTCAGAGCCTCAAGCTGCAAAGCTGCCTGAATTTGAAGGCGCCCGAACAATTAAAATTGCGGTAACAGGTGATCTTCCGCCAATGGATTATATATCCGCAGCCGGACAGCCGCAAGGTTTTAATGTGGCGTTGCTGTCGGAAATAGCAAAAAAGGCTAATGTCAATATAGAGATGATAGAAGTAG
>JAUMXZ010000073.1 GCA_030528905.1 Clostridia bacterium
ATCTGCTAAGAAGTTTGGCAAAAAGCCCGGACGATGACCCGGATTAGCAACAGTAATAACAGCGGTAATTTTGTCGTCAGAGGTGCAAAAGAAGATAAAGTTTTCACAATGTCCAAAATGTCCGGCCACTTGATTTCCCATAGCTGCTACTGTAAATTTCATAATAATATACTCCTTTTATTTATATGCAGCAGATTGACTGCACGTATGCTTCTTTTGAGAGATTTTTATTCTTAGTTTGGCCATATGTAGGATAAGGCTTCCGTTTCATATTTAAAAATATATTTGAAAAACAGATGATTTTGGCAAACCTGACATAGTGTAGCTTAAAATAGATTCAGAGGTTGCTACCGATAACGATAAGGAAAAATCTCTCAAGATTCTTAAAACAGGAATCGCATTATCAAAGACATTGCATTGATAATAATTTAAAAATAAACGACAAAGGGAACAAAAATAACGATGGAAACAATGTCGCATATCGTAAAGAGCAGGAAATTCTTGCTATGATGGAAGAAATACAGTCAAATCAACAGGAATTGCATTTTTTTGGTATAAGGGACAAAAATACAGTGTAACCCATTTTACTGAGTTGCACCGTATCTTATCTAAAAAATTCCTTATATGGCATTGCCTATTACAGTCCTCTTTATTATTTTACTCCTTTACCTGTATTATTTTAATTTTATCATAATTTATTCCTGATTGTCCGCATACTATATCTTTTATGACAATGGTGTCACTTTCAAGTAACCCTTGAGGAGCTGAAGCTACTACACTGCATTCTCCATTTTGAATGAAGACAACACAATTTTGATAGCCTTTGGCTCGTATTAAGTTTTCAATATTACATTCTATTTCGGTGTTTTTAGCCATTTGAGCCATTTCTTCTGTTGCCTTGACTTTAGCTTCATCTGTAGATTTAGGGCTTTCTACAACTTCTTTTAAGGCATCAGTAGAGCTGTCTTTTGTTTGCTGTCTGCTTAGTGCAGCTTGAGCAAAGTAATCTGATGAAGAAGAGTTTTGGGCTGAATCTTGAGATGGTGTTTCAGAAGTGGCTTGAGGGTGAGGTTGTTCAGAAGTATTAGTTGGTTGTGCAGGAGTTTCTTCTTGAGAAACATTTGCATCGACATAGGTTGCCTGGCCTAATTCTTTTGTTGAAGAAGCGGCATTAGTAGCGACTAAAGATTTGTTGTCTGTAAACTGCCAGTTAATATAAACCGCAGCACCTAAGGCTACTACAAGAGCAGCTAAAATGAGTTGTCTTTTGCCGAATTTCATTATTTTTCCTCCCAAAGTTAGAAATTTCAATTAGAAAGTTTTGTAACGCATACTTTTTTTGAAGAAATATTAAGTGCTGTTGTAACTGCACTTATTATTCTTTGCTGGACTGTTGGATTTTCTCCTCCTGAACATACTACAACCACCCCCTTTACGGTCGGTTCAATTTCGGTTATTTGTAATGCTTGTTGAGTACCGTCGGAATTTTTTATTATGATATATTCTGTTTGAGTATCTCCGCTTTGTTTTGTCTGAGTAGAGGAATTACCGTTTTCCTGTGTAACGAGTTCTGAGTTTGTTTTACCTTGAGTTGCATACTTAGTTTCTATGCCGTTTTCAAGCGTGACCATAACTTTACATTCGCCGGCACCTTCTATACCCGATATTATTCCCGATAAATCTTTTTCAAGTTGTCTTGAATATTCTAAGGAAGTATTTTTATCAATGATATTCTCGTGTTGTGCAGGAGTATTAGTATTAGTAAAATAATTTGAAAGAAAGATAAAGATAATTGCTAATATTCCGATAACTACTATAATAGTTTTATTTTTCTCGTTAAAAAACTTTATTAGTTTTTCTTTTTGTTTTTTTGTCATATCGTTAGTCCTTTCAAGATAGACAGACATCAGTTTGAATATCCAGGTTATCTTCTAAAAGTTTTTTTATATTATCTTTTTGAGAAGTCATATTTTTTTCTATCTCAACACTTATTCTTATAATTGATATGCTCATTTGCTCATCAATATCCATAAAAACATCGATTTTTTTAAAACTTATCCCATTTTCTTTTAAAATTTCTGCGGACAGATTTTCTATTTGAACAGATGCGTTAGATATAAAATCCTCTTTTATGTTTTCGTTTACACTTCTATCTATTTCTATATTTTGAACTGAGGACAAATCAGTCGAAAGAGAGCAAAATGTATTATAAACAGGAACAAATATTGCACATATCATAAATATTCCAAGCACAGTTTTAATTGTTTTATCCATTTTTCTTCCGGGGCAGAGCATATCAATAAAACAGGCTATAAAAGCGCAGATACTGACTATAGTTGCCCATTCTCTGACAAAACCCATTAAATCATTCCTCCCGTATTTAAGATGAAAAAACCGGAAACAATAAATACAGCCATACAACATATCATAATAGAGATCATAACAGACAATACATTTTTCACGCTGTCAAGTAATACTGACATCATCTGCATTGAGAGTAAATCACATATAGCCTTACAGAGATATACAGTTATCATCCAAATAATACATTCAAGCATAGGGGGAATAAAAATAAAACCTGTAGCAACTATTGCAAAGATTCCAACACCGGACTTTAGAATTTTAACAGATGCCTGAATTGTAGCATAAGCTTCACCTAAAGCAGAGCCGATAACAGGAACAAAGCTTCCTAACGCAAGTCTGATTGCCTTGTATGAAGCGTTATCAGCAGAAGCTGAAATGATATTTTGAGCTGCAAGAATTGCAGTAAACACAGTCATCAATGTTGCAAGAAGCCATTTAGTAAGCTTCATTATCATATCGCAGATACTGGATAAATTCAGCCTTTTAGATAGACCTGAAATTATTGAGAAGCTTAAAAATATATTTAGCGCAGGAATCAAAACATTAGCTGCTGTCTGAGATATTATTTCACTTACAGTAGCCATTGTGAAGTTATAAGCAACGGAAGAAAAAGTTTGTCCCATAGCAAGCATAATACCTGCCATAACAGGGATATAAGCCAACATAAAGTTAGCAGATATTTTTACAGCCTGCGTCATATTTTCAATGCATAATACTATGGGATTTATAACTATTACACATAAACACAAAATTCCGACCAAATTGATAATATCGTTTAACTGCTGTTTGTCTAAAGACACATTCATACAGCTAACAACCGCACACAAAATAATAACAGCTAATATTTGAAAGAAAAATGAGAAATTATTTAAAAAATTTTCTTGTGCTGAATTAAATATTTCCAAAAATACTTTATCGTGTGATATATTTAACATATTCTGCCAATCAAATTCAGATATGCCGATATTACTGAGGTGATTTTTTGTATTTTGAGGAAGATCATCAAACAATTCTTTTGCGTTACTGTCATTTAGCATATCCTCGTAGCTGTTTTCAAGGTCATATGTAGAGTTATTTAATCCAACTGCAGTATTGTTTTGTAAAATAAAAATACTAAACAATGTAATGATAAACACAAATAAAATTATTTTTATGTGTTTTTTATAAAAGACATTTTTTATCATTTTATCAATCCTAAGACTATTTGTATTACCTGTTCAAAAAGAGGAATTGCTGTTATTAAGACCATAATTTTCCCGGCAAATTCAACTTTAGAAGCTAGTGCATTTTCGCCGGCATCTGAACAAGAATCACTTGCAAATTGAGTCAGATTCCGACAGACTTAAATAAAACTGAAATATAAAGACTGTCTATATTGACAATATTTAAGAATGAATTTACTTTAGCTGTTATTTCTTCGAGTTTTGATATTATAAGTATAATGATAATAACACCGGTACAAAGACTTATTATCATTGAGTATTCAGGGTTGCTTTTCTTTAATATCACAGAAATTACTGCTCCGGTCAATGCTATAGCGCACAAACTTATAACATCCATAATTTTACCTACAATCCGAATATATTTTTGATAGAGGAAAAGAGTGTATCAATTTGTTCTATTATCATCATTAAAACAACTATTAGTCCGGCAAGCGTTGTCATCATAGCCTGTTCTTCTCTGCCGGATCTTATTAACAGTTGATTTAATACTGCCACGATAATGCCTATTGCAGCTATTTTAAATATTAAATCTATGTTCATAATAATATCGTCCTTTAAGCAATAATCAAAGCTATACATATACCGCTAAAAACACCTAATAGTCTATAGAGTTTTGAGCGCTTATTTTGGTTGACTGCAGCTTCTTGTTTTTGCTGCAAAAAGAAGGTTTCATACAGCTGACAATGTGTAATTTGGCCCTCCACATCAGTAACCCCAAGTCCAAGAGAAAACTTTCCAAGCAAATCATAATCATCTTTTGTAAGACCGTATGATTTTGGAATTTTACTTATACACGAATCCCATAATGTTAAAAAATCGCAATTTACAAGGTTATCTTCATTTATACTCTCAAGAAACGAAAGTTTATCGGTTTTTTTATAACAGACTATAATATGTATTAAATCATCGCAGTTATATTTTATAGAAGTTTTTATATAGCTGATAAATCTTATAAAATCGTCCCAAAATTTGACTCGCTCAGAAAGCTTGAGAGCTTTAAAATAGCCTGATAAAGAACCGGCTGATACGATTAAGACAATGGTTATAAATTTAAGCAATATAATCACCTATTTTATATATGCCTTTTATTTTACCGGGGTTTTCAGAGTCAGACATAAGAACCACTTTGTCAAATGCACCCGTAGAGAGTAATTTTTTTATTTGTGGACGGCGTCTTAATTCTTCCATATTGCTGCAATGAACACTTGCAATTATTCCCACACCGGCATTTAAACCTTGTTCTATTGCTAAAGTTTCCTCTTTAGTTCCTATTTCGTCACATATAATTATGTCCGGTGAAAGGCACCTGATAGATTGGAGTATTCCTATTTCCTTTGGATAGCCTGTAAGTATATCAGAATTACCCAAGTTATAATAAGAAATTCCGGCACAAACAGAAGCTATTTCGCCGCGTTGATCAACTACAGATATTTTTTTTCTAAGAGATAATTGTCTTGCTATATCTCTTAGAAGGGTTGTCTTGCCGCAGGCAGGTTTTCCGGCTATCAGGATTCCGTCTAAATTTTTGCCTAATTTGTATAATAACTCATCTGCAGCACCAATAAACTCTTTAGCAACTCTTATATTCAGGGAAAATATATCCCTTATACCACTCATTTTTCCGTCGTTTATAACAGCACAGCCGGCAACTCCCACACGATGGCCACCTTTAAAAGTGACAAAACCATTCTTAATCTCATTTTGATGAGAGTAAACAGAATAATTACAAACACTATGAAAGCAGTTTATCACATCATTGTGGCTTGCTGTCAGGAGATCTTCGTTTATGTCTTTTGTTAATTTTCCGTTTTTACAAACATACATATTTATACCGTTTACTAAAACGCATACTGCCTTAAAACTTCTGAGTCTTATTTCTTGTATATTTGACTTATAAGAATCAGGGAGTTTTCTTAACACTTGTTTTAAATTAGCAGTAAGTGGTTTTATCGCGCTGTCAAATGAGGCTAAGCTATTGTTATTTTTCATTTTTATCTTCCTTTCAAATAAACTTATATATAATTTTTATGGCCCGTCCTATAAATAAATATTTTAAAAAACGAAAAAATAGAACAAACCATCCAAAATATTTAGCGGTCTGTTCTATATTATTTCATTAGCTGTTTTTTTCTGTTATATACCTAAAGTAGTAAAAGTCTTTTTTGGTTAAGCTTTTTCCTAAAATTATTAAAACAATATATATAAGAATTGAGAATAAAATTTTAATAATACAGTCAATATGGTTTTGACTGACGAGTTTTATAAAATCTGATGATAAAATAAAGCAGGGAATAATTATTGATATACAAGGAGTTATAATCCACTTG
>JAUMXZ010000074.1 GCA_030528905.1 Clostridia bacterium
TATGTTTCCTTTCTTTTAATGCTACCCTATCTGCTCCTATTTAAATAATTTGTATTATAATTATTTTCTGATGTTTCACCCGATTTTAAATAAAAATAACTTTATGCTGATATTTTAATTATATACAACAAAATTTATATCAGATTTTATATCAATTTATTTTATTATTTTTTTAAATATTCCTTTGCTTAAATCGCTTTATGTGTTAAACTATATGTGGTAATATTATTACTTTTTCTATACTTCCTCAAGGATGTGTTGCTGTATTGGATTTCTTTCTTAATTTCTTTAATGATTTGAAAAATATTTTTACAACTTTTACATTATTTGATGCCATCGATGTAATTATTGTGGCTCTGTTGATATTCGGTTTTATCAAACTTATAAGAGAAACCAGAGCTGAGCAACTTGTAAAAGGTATTATTATGCTCTTGATTGTTTGGCTAATCGCTACTCAATTACACTTGAAAATGCTCAATTCTCTTCTAAGCAATTTCTTCCAGTTTAGTGTTCTTGCTATCATAATGATCTTCCAGCCGGAAATACGACACGCTCTTGAGAAAATCGGGCGCACTAAGGTCGTTGACTATATCGGTACTGTTGCCGGTATCAGTATGGAAGAAAAAAAAGGTAACTTTTTTACCGCTATAAACGAAATTTGTAAGGCCTGTTTATACTTCTCCAAAAACAAAACCGGCGCCCTTATCATTTTTGAACGCGTCACTAAGCTTAAAGAAATTGCAGACACCGGCACCTATATAAACGCTGATATATCTTCTGAACTTATCGAAAATATATTTTTTAACAAATCTCCTCTCCACGACGGCGCTATGATTATTCGTAACAGCTCCATCTTAGCTGCCGGATGTATTCTACCTCTTACTAAAAACATCGATCTCACTTCCTCTTTGGGCACCCGGCATCGTGCTGCTATGGGAATGAGCGAAAATTCTGATGCCGTTGTTTTAGTCGTCTCTGAAGAAACCGGCACAATTTCTATTGTCGAAAACGGCTCTATGACCAGAAATTACTCTGAAAAAACTCTTAAAGATGAACTAATCAGACTGCTCTCTCCCACCCTTGCTAAATCTGATTATAATCCGGATAATAAAAAATCCGGATCATCAATATTCAGGAGGCGAGAAGATGATTCAAAAAAATAATAAATTTCTTTCTTTCTTTAAAAATTTTATCTCCAAACTTAAATTCAGCAAACTATTCTATAACGATAAACTTCTCCTGATAGTTTCTATCCTTATTTCAATAGTCCTTTGGCTTTCCTTCACAATGAACGACAGCTCATCTTTATCTACACGCAGGATTGATAACATACCTATAAATGTTGAGCTTCCTGACAGCGCTCTGTCTGATAACCTGACTGTGTTCTTCCCAGATAAAAATGTGGCAAGTGTTGAAATATCCGGAACTTCTATGAATATATCACAAGTCACAACTTCTGATATTTCCGTAACAGCTCTTCAAACGGGCCCGATAAATAAAACCGGCACTTATGAACTCGATCTCGCTGCTAAAAATACCAGGCCTTTCGTTTCTAATTCTTTTGAAATTATTCAGCAGTCCCTTTCGCCTTCTGTCGTTGAAGTCTTAGTCGATAAAAAAGGTCAATCTGAATTTAAAGTCAAAGATGAGATAAGCTACAAAGTCAACTCAGACTTGTTTGCTAATTACGCTCAGTTTTCACCCAGCACAATTTCTATCTCAGGCCCTCAAAGCATACTCTCTCAAATAGTCACGGTATGCGCTAAATACAATATCTCAGAATCTCTTACAAAACCTTTTTCCCTGGATGTCCCGCTCGTATTTTATGACAAAGATAACAATATCATTCCAAATGAACAGCTCTCTCTTTTGACAATAAGCCAAAAAGAAGTAAAATGCGATATATCTGTTTTGAAAAAGAAAACTGTAGATCTTAAATTTGATGTGCTAAACAGCCCTGCTTCTTTTGATCTTGCTTCTAAAGTCTCTGTCAGTCCGCAAAATATTGAAATCGCACTCCCTGAAGAAGATTTTAATAATGTTAATTCTATAAATCTCCCTCAGCTTGATTTTTCTAAAATTGACCCTGAAAACACTTCTTTTGATCTTCCTATTGATATCCCCTCAGGCTACAAAAATTTAAGCAATCTTTCAACCGCTACGATAAGCGTAGATCTGAGCGGCTATTCCAAAAAAAGTCTGGATTTGCAAAATTTCCAATTTGTAAATGTACCCGATTCTAAAACTGCAACTGCTCAACCGTCATCGATCACCATTGATGTTGTGGGTCTTCAACAGGATATTGATAAGATCACTGCTAATGATATTACCGCTGTTGTCGATCTCTCTAAAGGTAACAGCAGCTCTGAGTTTTCTGAACTGCCTGTAACCTTCACTGTAAATCAAGCTTATCCTTCTTGTTGGGTATATGGAAATTACACTATCGGCGTTATGCTTTCTTAAATGAATATTATAATTTTAAAAGTCTGCTATCTCTTTTTAGCAGACTTTTTTTACCCTCTTTTATTGCTGTTTCTTATCATATACACCTATTTTTCCTCTCTTTAACCTTATAATTTTACAATAAAACATAAATATATTACAAATTTATCCCCTATAACACATTTTTTTAATATAAAATACCAGTTTTTTTATTTTTTTATTTTTTTTCAGAATCAATACTTGACATTCCTAAATAGTAATGCTATAATTAGTATCGTTGTTGCGGGTGTAGTTCAGTGGTAGAACTCCAGCCTTCCAAGCTGGTCGTGTGGGTTCGATTCCCATCACCCGCTCCAGTTTTGGTTTTGCGCCAATAGCTCAGTTGGATAGAGCAACTGCCTTCTAAGCAGTAGGCCAGGGGTTCGAGTCCCTTTTGGCGCGCCATTGTTTTATTGTGGTGGGTATAGCTTAGTTGGTTAAAGCGCCAGTTTGTGGCACTGGAGACCATCGGTTCGAATCCGATTATCCACCCCAGTTATTATCTTTAATGGGGTGTAGCCAAGCGGTAAGGCAACGGACTTTGACTCCGTCATCTCGCTGGTTCGAATCCAGCCATCCCAGCCATATTTATGATTCATTAGCTCAGCTGGCAGAGCACTTGACTTTTAATCAAGGTGTCCGGGGTTCGAATCCCCGATGGATCACCATATCAGGAAACTACATTTTTCTGCAGTTTCCTGATTTTTTTTATCCTTATATTTTACATATTTTTACATTTATTCTAAAAATATAAGGATAGCTTAATTTATATTTTACTAAAGGAGTTTTTACTATGAAACTGAACAAAAAAACACTTAACCTGACCCAATTTGCCATACTTGTGGCTATAGAAGCTCTGTTTTGCTTCACTCCTCTTGGTTCTTTGCCTGCCTTAGGCCCTATAGTCGCTACTCTTGCTATGATACCTGTTGTCATTACCGCTATACTTATGGGTCCAAAATTCGGTACCCTTATGGGTGCAATTGCCGGTCTTTTCAGCTTTTTAGTCTGGACTTTTATGCCACCCTCTCCGCTAACCGCTTTCATCTTTACTCCTTTTTATTCTTTCGGAGAGTTTCACGGCAATTTCGGCAGTCTTTTAATTTGCTTCGTGCCAAGAATCTTAACCGGCACTTTTGCCGCTTTGGTTTATAAAGCAACAAGTAAAATGTCTAACGACCCTATCAGAATATCTTTGGGTGCTGCAGCCGGAAGTTTAACTAACACCTTCCTTGTTATGCTCGGTATCTGGTTGTTCTTCGGACAACAGTATTCTTCTTTGGCCGGACAATCTATGCTTCTGATAATAGGTTCTACTGTCTTAACAAGCGGTATTCCTGAAGCTATTGTTGCTGCTATCGCTGCTGTTGCAGTTTGTAAACCGGTACAGAAAATGATGTCAAAACTTTAATTCTCTGCCACATCTATTTTCTCTGCTATTTCTTTAAACACCGGTGCACAGTTTAATGCTACCGACTCTGCATCTTCACAAAATACAGTTATACTGTATCTTGGATTATCTTTTGGAAAAAATCCTGCATACCAACATTGCTGCACATCTTCCCCATTAACCACTTGTCCTGTTTGTGCAGTTCCTGTTTTTGCAGCAATATCTGTCGTTTCACTCCTACCACTCATAGCAGTTCCGTATTCTACTGCTAACGACATATATTGCTGTATTTTTTTTGCGCTTTCTGTGCTTATCACTTTCTTTGATATCGGTACCTCATAACTCATATATTCTTCTTTATCACTGTTTATCAAGCCCTTTAATAATGTTGGTGCTGTGTATTCTCCGTCTGATGCTATTGTGTTTATCATTGTTGCTACCTGTAATGGAGTTGCTAAAAATGCTCCTTGTCCGAAAGAAAAATTGGCCATCGCTATATCAGATCTTAATTCATCTTTTGACGGTAAATATCCTTGGTTTGAACCTAATCCTTTTGATAATTCATACGACTTGCCAAAACCAAAATTATTCGCAAGCTTGAGAAACTTATCCTTGTCTATTTGCGATGAAATATTTACAAAATATCCGTTACACGAATGTGCAAATGCTTCTTCAAGATTTATTTGTCCGTGCGCAGTCTTATTAAAACAATCAAATGTATTCTTACTTAGTTCTATACTTCCAACACAATTATATTTATCATCTGTATAAAGACCATTTTCTAATATATATGCCGCTGTAACCACTTTAAAAACCGATCCTATATCATAAGCACACAGCGCTCTGTTTAATAACGGTGAATCTTCTCTGTCAAGATACTCTTTCACATTATCTGCCTGGTATGATGGCAGACTAAGCATTGCTCTTATTTGACAGCTTGGCACCTCTGTTATTACCACTGCTCCTTTTTCTATGTGCTTTTTTGCCGCTTCCTGAGCTATTTTTTGTATCTCTGAGTCAATAGTTAATGCGACCCCTTCATATTTTAAATCCTCACTATCCTTAATATTTGTCTTGTATCCGTTTAATATATCCCCTTTTGCATCTTTTATATAATTAACTGTTATCTCAGAGTCTACATTAAGATATTCCTCCATCGACTTTTCTATCCCGCTTAACCCTTTCCCGCTTTCAGAACAATGACCTATAATATGGCAGCAAAATTCATTATTATGGTATCTTTTATTTACGGGAAAACTGATGATCTTATCACTATCTGATAAAACCTTCTCTTCTGTTTTGAGAATAAACGGCTTGTCGTTATTAAAGTATGGATATATATTTAAAAATTCTTCGTGTTTTAACTGTGCTTTTAATATCCCCATACTTTCCTCATCGGGTAAAACAGAAATTATCGTTTGAATATCACCGTTGTTTACCATCGGAGTCTTTTTGCAATCATATATTGTGCCCCTGAAATCAGCTACCCCTACTTCATATGCACTTTGACTTATCCCTGACATTATTATATATTCATCTTGTGATATACTGTATAATTTAAACATCAGACAACAAATCGAAACTGCAAAAAGACCTGTTAAAATTGCTATTCTTTTTCTCATCTTTACACACCCCCTTAAAATATATTTTTTCCATAAAATTGTATTTCTTACATGGAAAAATAAAGAATAAAAAAGCGTATTAGCTATTTAATTTTATAGCCAATACGCTTTGTTTTTGTTTTATATCTATTGTTCTTCTAGTCAAGCTCTACTTTTTGATAAACTTTCTTGCCTTTCTTTACAACAACATAGCCCTTAT
>JAUMXZ010000075.1 GCA_030528905.1 Clostridia bacterium
AAAAGTCAAAAAATATAATCGAATGTGAATATTTTAAAAATTCTTAAACCTGGTTTTTCTTCCTGACCCTTAAAATATACATTACAATCCCCACTATATACCACGCTATAGTATATGCCCATAATTGCCAGCCGCCTTTTATTATGTCCGGTATATAACATATAACTATAAGGATCATTATCAGTATCGGCACAAAAGACTTCCCAAAAACTCTGAAACTGCCTTCCTTATATTCGTTTTTCTTTCTTGCTTGTATAAGAGATATGCAGTTTATAACTATAGTCACAGCAGCAAATAATGCTGCAAATTCAACTAAGTTCGTTACTAGTGACGGAAAACAGGATATTACTAACGATATTATCGCTACTAATAACACTGCATATATATTTGTACCGTTTTTGTTCTTGGCGCTTAATTTATTTGGTAATATTCCGTCTTTCCCACTTACTGCTACTATAGCTGTTGATGTTACTGCCATAACCGCAATCATTGTTGTTAAAAGTGCTAATACCGCAGAAATTGATATCAATTTTGAAAACCACGGCAGTGCTGTTAATTTTGTAAATGCTACTGCATAAAGCGGTATAAACTGCATTCCCGGATTATCTTTCAGATACTGGGATGATATCATCCCTACAGTTGCTAAAATTACTAAAAAATACAACAAAAACACTATACCCATCGAAATTACTGCTGATTTTGGTACATTTTTCTTTGGGTTCTTTACTTTGGAAACCATAAACGATATTGTAACTATTGATCCGTAACCCACCATTGCTGTTGGTACACTTGTTAAAAATCCGGTGCTGCCCATTTCTCCTTGTGTAAAAAACGGAACTAACATACTGCTGTCCCACGAGCTGCTCGTAAGAGAGACTATCGCATATGTAGCTAATGTGATTATCAAAAATATTACCATTATTACATCTATTTTTTTCATTGTTGATAACTTCATTATATTTATTGCTAAAACCAACAATATCGACACTACAGCTATGATAACCTGATTATTTTCAAAAACCGGAAAACCCACTCCTAAATATATTCCTACATATATTGCGGAAAAAGCTACTGCTACGATATTAGATATTATAAATCCCCAGGCAGATATCCAGCCCCAAAATTTTCCTGTTTCTTCTTTTGTGCCAAGCGATTTTGCCGGAAAAACATAAACTCCTCCTGATTTTGGATATATCGTTGCAAGTTCCGCTACAATCAATCCATAGCCTAACATCATAACCGCTGCTATACTCCAGCTTAATAATGCTGATGCTCCCGCATTCAAAATCGTAAGACCTGTTAAGGAAAATATTGCACTGCCTATCATTCCTCCTACAAGTATCCCTATACAACTTTTTAATCCTAATAAATTACCCTCTTTCTTCACAAAACCAACCCCAAACTTTTTTATTTTTTAACCTATATAATCAAAAAAGCTTTCTATATCACTGCTTATCTGCTTTTTTAAAATCTGTGCATTATCAAACTTTTTCTCTTCTCTTAAAAATTTAATAACTCTTGTGTTTACCACTTTGCCATATATATCCTCGCCTTTATAAAACGGCATATAACTTTCTATGAGCGGCTTTAAACTTCCTATCGTCGGCTTAACGCCTATATTCGTAATAGCAAATGTTTCATAATCATCAAATGATACCTTAGAAACATATACTCCATATTTCGGACAGACTCTATCTTCCGGTATCACTTGATTCGCTGTTGGAAAACCCCACTTCTTGCCTATCTGATTGCCTTTTACTATTTCTGATTCAAAAGATAGCTCCCTGCCCATCATATAATTAGCTTTTTCTATTCTTCCGGTTTTTATGTACTCTCTTATTATACTCGAACTGACTACCTCGTTATTGTCACAGATAACCGGATTTACTACGGTCAAATTTATATCTGCCTGCTTACAAAGTCTTTTAAGCTTGTTTATATCTCCTTCTTTATTTTTGCCAAATGTAAAGTTAAATCCACATACAACTTCCTTTGCTCGCAGTCTATCTTTCAAATAGCCTAACACAAATTCCTCACTTGACATATCAAGTATCTCTTTGAAATCTGATTTTATAACTATCTTGACACCCAGCTCTTCAAACAGCTTATTCTTCTGCTCCTGACTGATTATCTGCGGTGTTTTTGTCTTGAAAATTACATCATACGGCCGCACATTAAATGTAAAAACGCTCGCTGTTAAACCCTTGCCTTTTTTTACCGCTTCTTTTATAACTTTAGTATGTCCTATATGCATACCATCAAAAAAACCAAGTGCTACTGATGTTTCAGTTTTTGCAGTATAATTATGATCTACTATTTTCATTATCACTTGCCCCCTATTTTAATTCGGCAATCGTAACTCCTGTGTCTCCTTCTCCGAAATTTCCCAAACGATAACTTTTAATGCTTTTATGACGCTTTAAGTATACGCTTACTTCTCTTCTTAATGCTCCGGTACCTTTTCCGTGTATAATAGTTATATAATTTATCCCTGAGTATGCTGCTTCATCTATAAACTTATCAAGCTCTGTTATCGCTTCATAACCTGTTTTTCCTCTCAGATCTATTTCTGTTTTCGCTTCTTTTTTTACATTACTCGTAAGCTTTCCTTTAGGCGTACTTACTTTTTCTTTGTTTAATAATCTGAGGTTTTTTATCGATACTCTTGTTTGTATTATTCCTGCCTGAACCAACACATCTCCGTTTTGGTCCGGTAATTTTAAGACTTCCGCTTCACGATCTAAATCTACTATCAGCACTTCGTCTCCGACTTTTATCTTCCTTGGCAGCACATATCCTGAATTATCTTTCTTTATCACAGGGTCTGCTTGTGATGCCGCTTTATTCAGAGCCTTTCTTAATCTGGACACATCTTTATCGGTATATTTCTTCTTTTTCATCTTTTCAAGCTTTTCTAACAGTTCTTCTGCATTAGCCTCTGCATTAGCTATAATCTTTTGAGCCTGTTGTTTTGCTTCTGTTATACTCTTCTCATATGCCCTTTGCATCTTACGCTCTGTTTCTTCTGCCTTTTGTTCCTTTAATTTTAAGTCTTTGGCTATTCTGCCCGCTTTATATCTTTCTTTATTCAGTCTGCGTCTTGTCTTTTCAAGATTGTCAATTACGCTTTCAAATGTCCTGTTCTCATAAGATAAAAGCTCATTTGCTCTTTTTATTATATCTATCGGCATTGATAACTTTTTACAAATAGCAAATGCATTTGATTTTCCCGGTACACCTATTATCAATTTATAAGTCGGCTGTAAGGTTCTTACATCAAACTCACAACACGCATTTTCCACTCTCTCTGTATTAAGCGCAAAGGCTTTTAACTCTGCATAGTGCGTTGTTGACACTATTTTTGATTTTTTACTCCTGAAGTCTTCCAGTATAGCCATCGCTAATGCTGCGCCCTCTACCGGGTCTGTTCCTGCTCCTAATTCATCAAGCAGAATAAGACTGTCTTCATCTGACTGCTTTTGTATCCTTATTATATTTGTCATATGAGATGAAAAGGTTGATAATGACTGCTCTATACTTTGTTCATCTCCAATATCACAAAAAATCGTCTTGAAAACTGATAACTCACTTCCGTCTGATGCCGGTATCATCAGTCCGCACATTGCCATCAATGTCAGCAAACCTATAGTTTTCAGCGTTACTGTTTTTCCGCCTGTGTTAGGCCCTGTTATTATCAGTGTGTCAAAGTCTATTCCCAAGTTTACATCTATTGCCACTACTTTTTTAGGCTCTATCAGCGGATGTCTTGCTTTTTTCAAATCTATTCTTTTCTCATCGTTCATTATAGGCACTACAGCTCGCATCTCATATGCAAGACTTGATTTTGCAAACACCACATTTAACTTTACTGCTGTTTTATATGACGAAAATATCATATCAAAACAGTCTGCTATCATTGACGACAACTCTTTTAATATTCTTGTTATTTCATTTTGTTCTTTCGACTTTAACACATTTATCTCATTGTTAAGTTCTAAAACTGCTACAGGCTCTATAAATGCAGTTGATCCGCTTGATGATGTGTCGTGCACAAAGCCTCCGAATACACTTCTGTATTCAGATTTCACCGGTATGACAAATCTATCGTTTCTTATTGTAACTATTGGTTCTTGTACATATTTTGAGTTTGACGGCGAACGAATAATTTTATCAAGCTTTTCTCTTACTCTTGATGATATCGCTCTTATTTTTCTTCTTATTGATGCAAGTTCAGATGATGCACTGTCTGATATTTCATCTTCTGATATTATTGATGTTGATATTTTAGTTTGCAAAAACTTATTTACATATATACCCTCAAATAAATAATCTATATCCGTTTGACTGTTCTGACTTTGTTTTTTCCAGTTTATAACTTCACTGAATACTCTTAGAACTGATGCTACCTTTAGCAGTTCTGCTGTTGATAAAATCCTGCCGCTTCTTGCAAAATTTAAAATTTGCTTTATATCATAAAGCCCTCCGAATGACGGAGTCCCATATCGGCCCTGAAGCTCATAGGCTGCACAGGTTTCTCTTAAAAGCGCATTAACCTCTAAGATATTCTCTTTAGGCTCTATTTTCAACGCCTCTTTATACGCTTCTTCACACGAGGTCTTTTTAGCCAACATAAGCAGTATTTTATTTAGTTCTAAAACTTCCGTCGGATATTTAAAATCACTTATCATAATATCACCATTTATTTCTTACATAATATTTTTTAAAAATTCCAAGGTCTTAAATCTTCTGTTTAATGTGTATAATATATACTTTTCTGTTGTCTTCGACAGATTTTTTATGTTTTCTTCTGATAAATTAAAAGAAAAAATCTTTTCAAATTCCGAATATATTATATGTCTCATTGCTGTTAAAACTCCCGGTGGAAGCATTATGGCTGATTTATTTTCTTCTGCAAAACAATCTTTGCAATATAAACTTGCGTTATCGACACAAAAATACATCTTGCTCTTGCTATAACACTGACATCCTTTGCACGCTACTAAATCCGGCATATAACCTGCCATTGAAATAAGCTTGAGTTCAAACACTGACTTGACTATCATAGGATCTTTTTTTGTGTTTGCTATTAAGTGTAAAGAATTTAATATTAAACGCAAAAAATCTCTTGCTTCGCTATTCTGAGGAACCACAGCAAGAGATAATTCGCAAAAATATTGAGCTAGTGCTAATGTTTGTATTTCTTTGTGGAGATTAAAAAATATCTCAATAGGCACAGCCTCATTAACTGTAAATTTTTCTTTACCTTTGTATATGGAAAAATTTGAATAACAAAACTGTTGTGTCGCTGTTGATTTTCTATCGGAAAGCTTTTTTGCGCCCCTCACAAAGGCTCTTATTATCCCCTCTTTTTGCGTTAGAATAGTTATTAGTTTATCTTTTTCTCCTATACTTTGTTCATACAGGACTATTCCTGATGTTTCAACCCTCATTCATAATATCTCCATATAATACCTTTTTGTTAGCCGTTTCAGACTTCTTTTCTTTGACTTCATCTTTTAATCTTTCCTGATTGTTTCTTTTAGACTCAAATTTATATATCAAATAATCTTCTACTGACCCGCTTTTTTCAAAATCACGCCATAATTTAAACTCCCTATCCATTCTCATTCACCTCTCGGAAATTATCTTATAATTACTTTTAACACATT
>JAUMXZ010000076.1:0-694 GCA_030528905.1 Clostridia bacterium
TCTCTTTTTTCTCTGCTGCATTACTTTCGTTTTCTGTTTCTTTGAGCGTCGGGTCAGTTTGCGTTATTTCATAATTTTTGCTGTCTTCTCCTATTATCACAGACTTGTCTATCTCGGGTTTATACCAGCTGCAAAAAACTTCATAATATTCAGGAAAAAAATTTTTTACTGTCAGAATACCTGCTATTATCAAGGCACACGATATTATCTGCATTATAATCAATGTGTGCTTTGGCAGCTTTTTCTGCCTTTTCCCCTTTTCATTTATGTACTCTGCTCCTATAATTTCCTCATTTATATCCTCTTGATATTCATTGTGACTGTTCTTTGCTTTTTTACTCTCCTGAGAATAACCACTATATTCGCTGTAACTATTATAATAATCTTCTTTTTTTTCTTTGTTTAAATCTTCAAAATTAAATATATCGTTTTTCATAAATTTATCACCTCATTTATATTTATATGATAAATCTATGTTTTAAAATTCCGATATATTTATATTTAATATATTATAACAAAAGGACTGCATTTTTTAAATACAGTCCTCTTACAATTATGATATTCCCTTGCTTACAACTAAGCTTATAGTAGTACCATATTCTACAACATCTCCGTTTGTATGCGACATATATCCTATTACTACTCCCTCGCCGTATATACTGCTGTAATCTTCAGAACCTTTTTGCGGAACAAT
>JAUMXZ010000076.1:704-5585 GCA_030528905.1 Clostridia bacterium
CAGATGCCTGACTTAATGTCAACCCTGAAACATTAGGCAAAGTTTTATACTGCGATCCTTTACTTACTACCACAGTAATGATAGCATTTTGATTAAGTTCTGCGTTTTCCTTATATTCCGGCGATTGAGATATTATAACTCCCTGCTCGTGCGAATCGTTAAATTCCTCTGATGACTTTACTACTTCATAATATCCGCCTCTGTTTGCCTCCTGGCGTGCTTTTTCATAGTCCTTGCCAACTAAATTCGGAATATACTGTTTAACTGTGCTGCTCGTTGAAGAACTTGAAGACGACTGTGATGATGGGGACGATGAATTATATAATGAGGAAGCCGGAGCTTTTGATGATATAACATTCGAGGAGGAATTTATTTGATTATTAAACTCATAGGCACTCAGTACAAAAAAAGCAAGTGCTGCAAATATAAGCAACGCTATTACTCCTGAAAGTAATGCTATTTTTATATTCCTTTTTTTCCTCTCTGCTATTAACTTATTCTCTTTTTCCTTCTCATCTACTGTTATATCTTCTATTACTTTTGATATTGATGGTGAAGCAGATAAGTTGTTTCTTAAATCTTCAAAATCTGATGTTCTTCTTTTCGGAAAAACCTGCAGTCCATCTGCTAATGCTGTTATGACGTGCGGCGATATTACCCTTAGGTCTGACTTTGGAATAAGCAATCTTTCGTCATTTTTTCTTTTTACCGCATTCATTGGCATTTCAGATGTCAGTGCATAAAACAGTGATGCTGTAAACCCATAGATATCTGTATGCTCACCTAATTCTGCTGATCCGATATATTGCTCAAGTGCTGAACATCCGTCATAAAGTTCCGGTCTTAAATCTGTGTCTACCTGTCTTATAGTCGGTATTGCAAAGCCTTTAAGCTTCATTTTACCGTGTCTTAAAACTATCAAATTCTCAGGGTTTATTGCCAGATGATGTATTCCTACTTTCCTCATTTTTATCAATGATGAAAGTATCGGCATAAATAGCGGTCGTGCTACACTCCACGTTGTTTTCTTGCCGCTTCTTTTTATGAACTCTTTTAATGTTATATTTTCTACCCACTCAGATACTGTATATGCTGTATTATTTTCCTCAAATATATCTAATATCGGTATGAATGCTGACAAATCTTTTAATTTAGCCACTTTACCAAAATAGTCTAAAAACAGATTCAAATTCTCGTTAAACACTATCTCACAACCGGATATTACTTTAATTTTCTCTGTTTCCATATCCCTTTGGCATATATTATCCGGCATAAACTCTCTTATATACACTATTGTTTTCACATCTATGTCATATCCTACATAGCCTATGCCTTCTCCGTTTCTGTCTACCTCTTTGCCTACAAGATATCTTCCTTTTAATAAATATCTAAGGGGTAACTGATTTGTTATTATGTAGTCATTTTCATCAAATTCACACATCGGACAAACCTTATCTTTTACGTCGCACTCTGTACAGCTCATACATAAATTTCTAAGCTCGTCTAAGTTAGACACATTTCCACCTCCTGTATGACAAATATTCCATAAAAATTACATTTCCCAATTATGCCACACATTTTGGACATCGTCATTTTCATCTAAAATATCTATCAGCTTCTGCATTTTTATTTCTGCTTCTTCGTCTGTTATTTTTACATAATTTGAAGGTACCATTTCAATCTCAGCAGACAAGAAGCTATAGCCTTTCTTTGAAAGGCCCTCATGAACTTCTGAAAAATCTTCCGGCTCACAATATATTACATATACATCTGTGTCATTCACAAAATCAGAGGCACCTAAATCAAGTGCTGTTTCCATTAGTTCATCTTCATCTATATCTTCTGCCTCTATTGATATAACACCTTTTTTCTCAAACATAAACGATACACAGCCCGGTGTTCCCATATTGCCGCCGAACTTATCAAAGTAATGCCTTAAATCTCCGGCTGTACGGTTACGGTTATCAGACAGAGTTTCAACTATCAATGCTACTCCGCACGGACCATAGCCCTCATAAGTGTAGGCCTTATATTTATCTGCATCTCCATCGCCTGCTGCTTTTTTTATTATTCTGTCTATATTATCATTAGGTACATTATTTGCTTTTGCTTTTGCTATACAGTCTTTTAATTTTGTGTTTACACTTGGGTCTGCGCTTCCGCCTTCTTTTACGGCTACAGCTAACTCTCTTCCTATTTTTGTAAATATTTTTGCCCTTTGACTATCAGTCTTTTCTTTCTTTCTCTTTATATTGCTCCACTTTGAATGTCCGGACATATATTTCCCTCCATTGTCAACTTAAAACATAAATCTATACATTAAATCATATCATAGTTGCACATCTAATACAAGTTACAAAATACTATTAAAAATTGTAACATTTTTGTTCGAAATATAACAAACTTGTATTTGTTTGATTCTTACCTATCTTATAAACATCGCATCTCCGAAGCTGAAAAATCTGTATCTGCTTTCTACTGCTTCCTTATAGGCTCTCATTGTATTTTCATATCCTGCAAATGCTGATACAAGCATTATCAATGTGCTCTCAGGCAAATGAAAGTTTGTTATCAGCCCATCTATACACTTAAACTTATAACCCGGATAAATGAAAATATCTGTGTTTCCCGCACACTCTTTTATCTGTTCATACCTGTTAGCTATTGATTCTAATGTTCTGCAGCTGGTTGTCCCTACTGCTATTACTCTTTTTCCATTCTTTTTTGTTTCATTTATTAGCTTTGCTGTTTCTTCTTTTAAATAAAAATATTCTGAGTGCATCTTGTGATTTTCTATATCTTCCACTTTTACCGGTCTGAAAGTTCCAAGCCCTACGTGTAATGTCACAAAACCTATGTTTACTCCTTTTTTCTTTATCTTCTCTAAAAGCTCTTTTGTAAAGTGTAAACCTGCTGTCGGCGCTGCTGCACTTCCTATGTCTTTTGAGTAAACTGTCTGATACCTTTGCTTGTCCTCTAACTTTTCCTTTATGTACGGCGGTAATGGCATCAGGCCTATTTGGTCGATTATGTCATAAAAATTTCCTTCATATTTAAACTCTACTATCCTGTTCCCATCTTCCAATACATCCGTTACTTTTGCATATAGCTTGTCCTTAAATGTAATCTCTGTTCCTACTTTTGCTTTTCGCCCCGGTCTTGTCAGAACTTCCCATCTGTCTTTGCTCTCCTGCTTTAAAAGCAATATCTCTATTTTTGCATGCGTGTCTTTCTTCTCTCCATATAATCTTGCCGGTAAAACTTTTGAATCGTTTAAAATCAGGCAATCGCCTTCTTCTAAAAAATCTATTATGTCGTAAAATCTGTTATGCTCTATTTTTCCTGTGCTTCTTTCCAACACCATAAGCCTTGAATTATCTCTGTTTTCTATAGGTTTCTGTGCTATTAACTCTTCAGGTAAGTCATAATAAAAATCTGATGTCTGCAATCTAAACCTTTCCCCCTTATAACTACTTTCTTAAAAACATTTTCCTTTTACCATATATAAGTTCTTTCTCTTGGGCTCTTTGACACATCATATCCCATACCTAAATTATTAAGTAGTTGCTCTGCTGCATTATATCCCATTTTCTTTTGTCTCTGATTCATTACTGCTACTTCAATTATTACTGCCAAGTTTCTTCCGGGTGTTACCGGTATGGTTATGATAGGTACCTTTACTCCTAAAATATCTGTTACTTCACTTTCAAGCCCCATTCTGTCATATACTCTTGCTTTGTCCCAAAATTCAAGGTTTATTACAATGTCTATACTTTGGGACATCTTTATTGCTCCTGAACCAAAAATCCTCATTGCATTTATTATGCCTATACCTCTTAACTCTATAAAATGCCTTATGTTTTCAGGTGATGTTCCTATTAGCTGTCTTTCTGAGAGCTTTCTTATCTCTACTGCATCATCTGCTACTAATCTATGACCTCTGTTTATAAGCTCTATAGCAGTCTCACTTTTTCCTACTCCGCTATCACCTATTATCATTATTCCTTCTCCGTACACTTCCATTAACACTCCGTGCTTTGTTACTCTTCTTGCAAGTTCTGTGTTCAAAAAAGTCACTAATGACGACATCAATGTTGAAGTCCTCTCCTGCGTTTTTAGTATCGGAATACTATATTTCTCTGCACATTCTATCACTTCTGCAAACGGATGTAAGCTCCTTGCAAATATTACAGCCGGCGGTTCTTTGGAAAATACTCCTTCAATCCGTTCAAATCTCTTTTTGGAATCAAATTGTGATAAAAATGAATATTCTGCGTTTCCAAATAACAGTATCCTGTCTTTGTTATGATAATCCATATATCCCGTAAGTTCCAAACCCGGCCGGTTTGTATCTCTTGAACTTATAAATATCTCTTCCGGCTCTTTTGGAGTATATATGCTTTCAAGCGATAATTCTTCTATTATCTTTTTTAAAGATACTTTATACTCTGCCATAAACATACCTCCTGATTATTCCATTCATTCTCTGTCAAGCTTTTATTAACTGTCCTGAAAAAGGTACAAACATATCTTGATAATCTTTCTTTGTGTTTTAATTTTTCCGATATTATTCTAAAGTTAAATTATAAATATTAAATATAATTTAAAAGGAGAATCATACTGTTGAAAAAATCTAACAACTTCTATTTAAGCGATGACTATATAAACAAACTTTCTTATGACTTATATATGTCAAATAAATATAAAAAAACCAACAATAAAAAAAGCCTGTTCCAAATAATGAATAATAGCCTTACTGAAAATCAAAGAAAGGCTATTATTATGTACTATTCCCAAAATAAAAAATTAAAGGATATAGCCAAAATTATAAATGTAAGTGTGCCTACTGTATCAAGAATGATTAAAAAGTCAAAAAATATA
>JAUMXZ010000016.1 GCA_030528905.1 Clostridia bacterium
AGCATAATATTTTCTTCTTTTAATATTCTATACAGCTTTATATTGCTGTTTGTTACAATAATCTTTATTTTAAGCGCCCTGACAATAAATATAGACTATGTGGGCATCTGTAATTTAGTTTTTTTGATTTTATTATTTGTATCTAAAATTTTAACTTCTATATTCTTAATTTGGTATAATATGCATATAAACAAAAATAATGAAAAAGACATCAATAAGCACTAAAAATGACAGTCCAATGCCATTATTGTGACTATAATTTTAGCATATATAACAAAAATAAAGCGTTTTTTTTGTAATCGCTTTTGATTTACAAAAATGCTTAAATAAAGTATAATTTTAATAAGTTAATGCCTAAGTTTATCGGACTATTAGTAAATTTTGTTTGTTCTGTCTGCCCTCAAACTTTTTGCTGTTCGGCCGGTTTCTTTTTGCATTTTCAAAATTTTTTAAGGAGCGTGTTTATCTTGAAAGGTAAGACGAAATTTTCTGTGTTATCATACATCCTCTCTATATGTATGATATTCTCATCCGTTTCTTTCGCTTTTGTATCAGTGTCAGCTGCAGAAGCTCAGGAAGAGGCTACAACCGTAACAATTTTACACACCAATGACACTCACGGTCGTGTAATCAGTGACCCAGTTGCTACTTCATCAAGCCTTATAGGTTTTGATAAAATCGCAACTTTGAAAGAAATTTACGACGCTATCTTGGTCGACTCCGGTGACTTCTGCCAGGGTACTCCATTCGTTAGCAAATCTTTAGGCGAAAATGCTTTTGCTCTTATGGAAATGGCAAAATATGATGTCGTTACTCTCGGAAACCACGAGTTCGAGTTCGGCTGCGATAAGTTACTCGAATGCTTGAACGCTTCAAGCTTCAGAACTATCTCTGCTAACGTTATAGACGTTGAAACCGGCGAACCATTCTTAAAGGGCGTAGGTAAAAATGCTGAAGATAATAATGGTACAAACTATATTATCGAGAAAAACGGCAAAAAAATCGGCTTCTTCGGTCTTACTACTGCTGAAACCCCAAATACTACAAACCCATTAAACGTTAATGGTATTATAAGATTTGAAGACGAAACAACACACGCTAAAGCAGAAGTTGCAAAACTTCAGGAGCAAGGCGCTGATATCATCATCTGTGTTGGTCACTTAGGCGATAATGAAGGCGTTACAAAAGGTCGCGACATCGCTGAAAATGTTGCAGGAATCGATATCGTTCTTGATGGACACAGCCACGATAACATAAACGACAGAGTAATAAACAAAGAAACAGGCAAAGAAGTTCTCCTTCTCCAAAGCCAATGGAATTCACTCTTAGTCGGTAAAGTTGACATCACTTTCAATGCAGACGGTACTCTTGATATCGCTGCTGAAAACCTCCACGCTAACAGTCCTTTGGTTATAGATGTTGAACCTAATGCTGAAATCGCTGAAAAATTCCAAGAGCTTAACGCTCCAATCGAAGAGTGGCTCGGCGAAATCATCTACGGTGTTTACGGTTCATTGTTCGGAAGAGCTTACAACAAAAACACCTGTAAAGCTAAAGGTTATGAAACAAACCAAGGTAACTTAGTTACAGATGCATATAAATGGGCTGTAGAAAACAGACTTGCTGATACCCCTGAACTTGCTGCTTACAAAGACCTTCCGGTTGTTGCTATCGAAAACAGCAGCGGCTTGCGTTCAAGTATGACAGGTCTTGTAACTAACAACCAGGCTTATTCAACATTACCATTCCCTAACGATATTCAAGGTAAACTTATCTCTGCAAAAGATCTTTATGATGCTTTAGAGTGCGGTTTCTCTTCTCCCATGCTTTCAAAAATAGAGGGAACTGACTACTACTGCTTTAATAACCAGGACGTAGACGGCGGCTTCCCGCAAATTTCAGGTATGTCAGTTGTTTGGGATCCTCAAAAAACTGCAAGAACTATGACAGAAGAGTTACAAGGAATAGAGGGCGTTCCTTACTCAGGACAAAGAGTTGAAGAAATTTGGCTCCTTGATGACAATGGCGAAAGAACCGTTAAACTTGATAAAGATGACGAGGAAACAAAACTTGTTGTTGCTTGTCACGACTTCTTAGCAGCCGGCGGTAATAAATATGAAACATTAGCAGACTGTGAGAAAATATTAAGCGTTACAGAAGAATTTGCTACATTTGTAAGCTATCTTGATTACAAATTCCACCAAGCTAACGGCAAACTTACATACCACCCAGTATCAAAAGACAGAATCGTTATAGACGAAGCAAAAGAGCAGGAAATCTTTGGTAACTATGATGCTACCGTTACATTCTTCTACAACAACGAGTTATTAACAAATGAAACTATTTGGGTTGCTCAAGACGGCGATTCAAGAGAATTCTATGATAATGACGATAATTATGTTGAGTACACAACTGATGAAAACGGACAAATTACTTTCAAAGACCTCTCAGCAGGTGTTCACGAGTTCTTTGTTTCATACTGGTTTGGAGAGAATGACGAGGTCTTAGGTCAACTTATGACAACAAACTGGGTACAACACGACAGTATGGCACAAATCAATTTTGATTTTGCTGACAACGAGTTTAAAGTTGAAAACTTCAACCAAATTCTTAATAAAGTTGAGGGCTTCACAAATAAAGATAAGATGGATTATGTAGAATTTGCAAGAGAAATTTACTTCTATATGACAAAGAGCGAAAAAGATTTCATTTCAGACGAGATGTTAGATTTATTCGTTGCTTATCAAAAAGAGTGCGGATTTGAAGAAATTTACGGTGAGAAAGAAACACCTGACGTTCCGGACGAGCCTGTAGTTCCAGACGATCCTGCAGAATTAAACGGCTGGGTTCAAAATGATGATGGCAGCTGGTCATATTATGAGGCTAATGTTGCTGTTACAGGTTGGAAAACAGGTCTTCCAGGCTGGGAGAACTCTTGGTTCTTCTTCGATGCTGACGGCAAAATGGCTTCAGGTTGGAAAGCAGATGTTCCAGGTTGGGAGAACTCTTGGTTCTACTTTAACCCTGCAACAGGCGCAATGCAAACTAATTGGTTGTTTGTAGACGGTGTATGGTACTTCTTCAATGCAAGTGGTGTTATGCAAACCGGTTGGCAGTTCATAAACAATGTATGGTACTGCTTCGCTACAAGCGGTGCTATGTATGCTAACACAGTAACTCCTGACGGATACACTGTTGATGCAAATGGTGCTTGGGCAGCATAATTAAGTTAACAAAGAAAAACCTCAGATTTAAGTCTGGGGTTTTTCTAATGAGAAAACTAAGGAGGTTTTTATGTTTATTTCTACATCAGATTATATTCCCGGCAAGGATTATGAAATTTTAGGTTTAGTTGAGGGCAACACTGTTCGTTCAAGGCACATAGGCTCTGACATAGGCGCACAATTTAAAAATATGATCGGCGGCGAAATAAAAGGTTATGTAAAAATGATGAATGAATCAAGAGCTATAGCTAAAGAGCGTCTTTTAGAAGATGCTCAAAAACTTGGCGCAGATGCTGTTATCGGCTTTAGATATGCAAGTGCTTCAATAATGCAAAGTGCTGTTGAAATCATCGCTTATGCAACCGCTGTTAAATTTAAGTAATCATTAAAGGTCAGCAAAAAAAGGTATCGGATTTTTCCGATACCTTTTATTTTTATCTTCTGTATTATTTTATATTTTATTTTACTTCTCGTTTTGAATAGAGCTTTGCGCCGAGATAAACGATAATAGCAACAACAAGAGTTGTTACAAGCAAATGCCACATTACATCAAAGGTGAATTTTTCAGCATTGTTGATGTTATCTAACAAAAACGGTGATATTGCCTCTGTAACAGGGTTCTTGACTAACGCACAAACAAATCCTAAGACTATTGAATATGCAATACCGATGATAACTGCGAATACTGACGATGTAATAAGGCTGCAGATAAAGAATAAAATGCAGTTTTTCTCTATTGAAATAAGAAGGCTTATCAGCTGACGCACTATATCAACACTGCCGTTACCCAAAATTATATCCACAACATCTCTAAGTGCTATGTTTACAACAGAGAGAATAACAACAGCAATCATACAAGTGAGGAGCTTGCCAAAATAAACATTTTCAAGGCTTACTCCGCTGCCGACATAATTTTTCATAGTTCCTAAGTTAAAGTCTTTATGTGAAAACTCCAAAACAAGGATAACAATGAAGATATAGAATATAAAATCCGTAGTTGTTGAAAGCCAGGTGAAGTTTGGAACGGCACTTAAAATTCTCAACACAAAAATGACAGCTAAAAATACATAATATCTGACATTTTTAAGAAGATAATATGATTCTGCTCTGATTATATCACGCATTATTACATTCCTCCTCTTGCTAAATCCATAAATAATTGTTCGAGGTCTAAATTTCCGTCTTTGACTTCTTTTTCAGAAATTTCTCTTACAAGTTTTCCGTCTAAGATAAAACCATAGCAGGTAGCGAGTTTTTGCATTTCACCTAAAATATGGCTTGAAATAAGGATTGTAGTACCTTTTTTATTAAGATCGACTAAGATCTCTCTGATATTTACTATAGCAATAGGATCAAGGCCGTTAACAGGCTCATCTAAGATAAGAAGCTCAGGGCTTCCTAATATTGCGCTTGCAATACCTAAAGACTGGCGCATACCGAGTGAGAAGCCTTTGACCTTGAGGTTTCTTTTTTCATAGAGTCCCACTTTTTTCAAAGCATTTTCAATTTCCAGATCTTCATTTTGAAGACCTATAAGTCTTGCTCTGATTTTCATATTATCATAAGCGGACATTTTATCATAGAAAGTTGGGTTTTCGATTATGAATCCGATTTTCTTTCTGGCTAACGGCAAATCTTTTCCGGTTTTGCCCATAATTTCCATTGTACCGCTATCAGGTTTAGTAAGACCTAACAAGACGCGCATCAAAGTTGTTTTACCTGCACCATTTCTACCGATAAGACCATATATAGCACCTTTATATACAGTAACACTTACATTATCGTTAGCTTTAGTATTTTTATAAGTTTTAGATATATTTTCGGTTTTAATCACTATGTTAGACATATAAAATCCTCCTTTTTGTGTCGGTTGAAGCTAATTATACACAAACAGGTATTCCCTGTCAACAGGAATTAAATAAATTTTTTTACAATTATCAAAATTTCATAAAGTCAGAGGTTTAATTTTTCACTATATTATGTATCCTTCTATATTCTTCTGCTGTTCCGGTATAAAAGAATTCGTTATATTCAGAGCCTTTTAAGTTTAATTTTTTTGCTAAAATACTCATCACAAAGCAAAGCAATAGAGAAACAATCATAGCAAGGCAAGCATACAGCGGTCCATCAGGAGTTTTGAAGCCGGAAATTGCAACAGGCACAAATGAAGTTAAGAAGCCGCCGATCATACCGCACCAGGCGCCGAATTTGTTTATACCCTTCCAATAGAGTGCTACAGCATACGGAGCTAAGAAAGAACCTGAAATTATTCCCCAAGAATAAGACATAAGCTCTAATATCGGAGTATCTGAATTTGCAACAACATATGAACAGACTACAAAGACAAGACACAATATTCTTGTTAGCTTAGCTGATTTTGAATCGGATAGCCCCGGTATAAATTTATCTTTTATAAGGTCCATACTAAGTGTTGAACAGGAGGTCAAGGTTATGCTTGACAGAGTTGAAACAGATGCTGATATAAGAAGCACCAAGACGATAGCTATTAACAGGTCTGGTATTCCCGCCATATTGAGCATATTGGGGATAATAAAATCTTTTCCGCCCTGCGGCATTTCGTTTCCGAAGAACAGATGTGAAAATGAGCCGATAAAATAGCCGCCGCCTGCGACGAGCAAGCCAAAGAAGGTAGATATTACTATACCTCTTGTTACTTCCTTTTTATCTTTTATTCCGTAATATTTATGTATCATCTGAGGCAAACCCCAAGTGCCAAAGCTGGTCATCAAAATAGTAGATACAAGCGCTATAGCCCCGCTTTGACTCAGCGGCAGCATCTCGTTATCGCTCATATATTCGGTCATTCTGCTGACACCTTGACTTAATCCGCCGACTGTTGGTGAGATAATTACTACAACAATCAGCGCTGCCACACCGAACATCATAACAATACCCTGTACAAAATCCGCCTTTAAAGTTGCCATATAGCCGCCCAAAACTAAGACTACAGCTGAAGCTAATGCAATAATAATCATACAAATTGTTTCATCGACATTCAGAAGTACCGAGCAAACGCTTGTCAAACCTTTATAAACTGAAGCTGAATATGGGAGCATAAATATAAATATAATGATACACGAAAAGATTTTCATACCCTGGCTTTCATACCTCATCTGGAAAAACTGCGGCATAGACTTAATTTTTAATCGTCTGGTTACTTCCCTGGTTCTGTTTGCTAAGATAAGCCACGCAAGCAGAGAACCGATAATAGCATTACCGACTCCGACAAGGCCCGACCATAAGCCAAAGCTCCAGCCGGAGCTGCCGGAATAGCCGATGAACATAACCGCAGAGAAATAAGCCGTACCGTAAGACAGAGCTGATATCCACGCGCCGGCATTTCGTTTACCGACAGTAAAATCTGCCATTCCGCCGCCTTTTGAAGACTTTGAGCTTGTTATGCCTATAATAAGCATCATAAAAATATATACACCTATAACAATCCAGATTGTCATTTCCTTACTCACAAAAAAACCTCCTAAGAACGCAGGACTGCGCCGGCAGATTTCAGATTGCCAATAAGCTTATCCATAAGATCGTTAATCTGATTTTCCTTTAGTGTTTCATTTTGTGAACGCAGGGTTATACTGAAGGCAACACTTTTCTTGTCTTTGCCTAACTGGTCTGACTGATAGACATCGAATAATTCTACTTTTTCTAAAATATCGCCACAGGAATTGACTATAATTTTTTGAAGTGTCAAAACCGGTACATCCACTGAACAAAGAAGAGATATATCTCTTAAAACAGCAGGGTATTTTGGAAGCGGCTTATATACCTTATCGTTTTTGGAAAGCTCATATAAAGCCTTGGTATCAAAGTCAGCTACATATACTCTTTTAGGCAGATTATAATTTTCGCAGACTATCGGGTGTACTTCACCTAACATACCTATTTGTTTATCATTGACATAGAATTTAGCACAACGGCCCGGATGCATATAATTAAGGCTTGAATCGGCTTTGATATCATAGTCTTTTATGCCTAATTTATCAAGTACGTCTTCTATTACGCCCTTGATAGCAAAGAAATCTTCATTTTCGCCATAAGCGCCCAGAACAAGTCTTTCATTTTCATCTGGCAGCTCGTCATCAGTAGTTTTTATATACTCTTTAGCTATTTCATAAAGTCTTACATTCATATTTCTGCTGCTGTAATTTCTTGCAAGGCAGGAAAGCATTGACGGTATCACACTTGATCTCATTACGCTTGTATCTTCGCCCAACGGGTTTTGAATCCTGACTGAATTTCTCAGTTTATCATTTTCATCAAGGAGTATTTTGTCATATTCTTTAGGGCTTATAAAAGAATAGGTTACAATATCACTGTAGCCGGCAGAGATCATCAGATTTGCTATGCTGTTTTTCACACTTTGGTACGGTGTATAATTTGCTGCAAAGACGCCTTTGCATAAACTTGAAGCAATTTTATCGTATCCAAAAAATCTTGCTATCTCCTCAGCTATATCAGCTTTATCTTCTAAGTCAGGTCTGAAGGTCGGAACGATTACAACATCATCTTTAACTTCACAATCGACTCTTCTTAGAATTTCTACCATTTCATCTTTTGTAATCTCTGTGCCCAAAAAGCCGTTAATAAACTCCGGACTAAAAGGTATCTCAAGCTTGTTCTCATTATAAGATTTGCATATAACCGTTCTTTCTATAACAGTTCCCGCATTTAACATCTCGATAAGCTCACAAGCTCTGTTTAATGCCGGAATACAATTATTCGGATCTAAGCCCTTCTCATAAAGTGCTGAGGAGTCTGTTCTCATTCCCTGAGCCTTAGCTGTTTTTCGCACAGAACTTGCCTTAAAATTCGCTGATTCAAACACAATGGTATTGGTATTATCGTTTATTGAGCTAAATTCTCCGCCCATAACTCCGGCTATAGCAATAGGTTTATTTTCGTCAGCTATAACAAGCTGATTTTCATTGAGCTTATGCTCAGTGTCATCAAGAGTTGTTATCATTTCGCCATTTTTTGCTCTTCTGACTATTATATGCTGACCGGATATATTATTATAATCAAAAGCGTGCATTGGCTGACCATACTCAAGCATAACAAAATTTGTGATATCGACAATGTTATTGATTGGTCTTACGCCCATTGTTCTGAGAAGCTCTCTGAGCCAGCGTGGTGACGGCTCAACTTTTACATCTTTTACGACTCTTGAGCAGTAACACGGGCATAAATCAGGTGCTTTGACACTGACTTCTACTTTTAAATTTTCATCTGCAACCGCATTTTTTATCTGTGGTTTAGAAAGATTGAACTCTTTTTTATAAGTCGCAGCAGCCTCTCGAGCCAAGCCGATAACTGAGAAGCAATCCGGTCTGTTTGAAGTGATTTCAAATTCAACACAGAGGTCATCAAGGCCTATTGCCTTACAGACATCATCGCCTACATTACACTCTTCCTGTATAACAAATATTCCGTCTTCTATAGCATAAGGAAAATCATTTGTGCTAAGTCCGAGTTCTGCAACTGAACAGAGCATACCAAAGCTATCAACACCTCTTAATTTACCGTTGAAAATTCTCTGTCCGTTTTTGAGATATGCCCCATCAAGAGCTACCGGCACTTTATCTTCCACTTTTATATTTTTAGCTGCTGTTACTATCTGAAGCGGCTTATCTTTACCGACATCTATCTGGCAGATTTGGAGTTTATCAGCATCAGGATGTTTTTCCAACGAGAGAATTTGTCCGACTACAACATTTTTTATCTCATCATTTTCATATTTAAAACCCTCTACTTTTGAGCCGCTCATTGTCATAGCTTCAGAGAAATCTTTTGCAGAAGTATCTATTTTCACAAATTTATCAAGCCATCTTTTTGAAAGATTCATATATTTTATCCTCCCTAAAATTGTTCCAAGAATCTATAGTCGTTTTCGTAGAATAATCTTAAATCATCTATGTTATATCTTCGCATTACGACTCTTTCAAGGCCCATACCGAGTGCAAATCCGGAATAAACTTCAGGATCGATTCCGCAATTTTTGAGAACTTTCGGATGTACCATACCGCAGCCTAAAATTTCCATCCAGCCCTCGCCCTTACAAATTCTGCAGCCTTTGCCCTGGCAGTTAAAACACTGAACATCTACTTCTGCTGAAGGCTCTGTAAACGGGAAGTGATGTGGTCTGAATCTGATAACAGAATCTTCGCCGTAAAGTTTTTTGACAAACACTTCCAATGTACCTTTCAAATCTGCAAAGGTAATACCCTTATCGACTACAAGCCCCTCTATCTGAGTGAAGACCGGTGAATGTGTTGCATCAACTTCATCACAACGATATACTCTTCCCGGTGATATTATTCTTATCGGCGGCTTGCGTTTTTCCATAGTTCTTATCTGCATTGGTGAAGTCTGGGTTCTCAAAAGGATATTATCGTTTATATAGAATGTATCCTGTGTATCTCTTGCAGGATGGTCTTTAGGTATATTAAGGGCTTCAAAGTTATAATAATCATATTCAACTTCCGGTCCTTCGACTATATCAAAGCCCATACTCAAAAAGATATGTTCTATTTCACTAAGCACTATAGACAGCGGATGTTTATGGCCTAAGTTATTTCTTTTACCGGGCATAGTTACATCAATTTTTTCATTTTTCAGTCTTAGTTTTAGTTCTTCTTCTTTAACTTTTTTTATTTTTTCTGTTATCTCGTTATCTATTTTGCTTCTGACTTCATTTGCAAGCTGGCCCATAACCGGTCGTTCTTCTGCTGAGAGCTTACCCATTTGTTTTAATATTGCAGTTACCTTACCTTTTTTTCCGCAATATTTTACTTTTAACTTTTCTACATCTTCTTTATTAAGAGCCCTGGAAATTTCCAAAAGAGCTTCTGCTAAAATATTTTCAAGCTGTTGTTTCATTTCATACATCCCTTCTTTAACTTATGCTAACAACAAAGTGATTATAATATTATAAAAAGTCTTGCAGCTTCTGTTTTATTTAGAAGAAGATGCAAGACTTACTAATTGGTAAATATTTAATTTAAGAAAAACCGTCTTAACCCAAAATAGAAAGCAAAACACCTGCGGCAACAGCAGATCCTATAACACCGGATACATTTGGTCCCATTGCGTGCATAAGCAAGAAGTTTGAAGGATTTTCTTCCTGACCGACTTTTTGAGCTACTCTTGCAGCCATTGGAACAGCAGAAACTCCGGCAGAACCGATAAGAGGATTTATCTTGCCTTTTGTTACCTTACACATCAATTTTCCGAAAAGCACTCCTCCGGCAGTACCGAAAGCAAAAGCAATAAGGCCAAGAGCAATTATTTCCAAAGTTTCGAGCTTTAAGAATACTTCTCCTGAAGCAGTTGCACCTACTGTTACGCCTAAGAAAATAGTAATTATGTTCATAAGTTCATTTTGTGCTGTTTTTGTAATACGCTCACACACACCACTTTCTCTCATCAGGTTTCCGAGCATAAGCATACCTACAAGAGGAACAGCGTCCGGTAATATTAAAGCTACAACAGCAGTAACGATTATCGGGAAAATAACTTTTTCGAGTTTTGAAACAGGTCTTAACTGTTTCATAACTATTGAGCGTTCTTTTTTAGTTGTAAGAGCTTTCATTATTGGCGGCTGGATAATAGGTACCAAGGCCATATAAGAATATGCAGCAACAGCTATAGGGCCTAACAATTCTGGTTTTAGCTTTGATGTTACGAATATTGCTGTTGGGCCATCAGCACCGCCTATAATTCCAATAGAACCGGCTGATTGCGGGTCAAAGCCGAGCAGCATAGCGCCTATGAAGGTTATAAATATACCTAACTGAGCCGCTGCACCTAAGAGGAAGCTCTTAGGGTTTGCAATAAGCGGACCAAAGTCAGTCATTGCGCCTATGCCCAAAAAGATAAGCGGAGGATATATACCGAGTTTTACGCCCTGATATAAGTAGTAAAACAAGCCGCCATCCTGCATAATTGCCGGCATAAGATTTACCAAGAACATTCCGAAAGCTATTGGAAGTAATAATAGCGGCTCAAATTTTTTCACAATAGCCAAATAGATTAAAATGCATGATACTGCTATCATAACATAGTTTTGCCATACAAGCGTTGTCATACCTGAAGTAGCAAAGATATTATTGATAGCTTCTAAAAAACCATTTAATATATCCATAATATATTAACTTCTCCCCTTCTTTTTTATAAGATGTTTTTATTTTAAAAAGGTCTTGTTAATTCATACTGATTTATATAACCCCAAGCAGATCTCTGAGGCAGTGCCTCTGCTTTTTTGACTGCACATACCTTTGCATTTGAACCTTCAAGATAATAGACTGCTGCTGAAATTGCAGCGATAACCTCATTAGGTATACCAGCATCTATATTCTGCACAGGTTCTTTTTTTACTTCTTCTGCTATTGGTTCAGCCTTCACAGGAGTGGTTTTCTTTTGTTTTTTTGGGCTTGCTTTTTTCTTGCTGAACACTACTACAAGCGTACTATATAGTTTTATAACTCCGCTTAGTATAACAAGCATTGAAAAAACAACGATCAGTCCTGTAATTAAAACGACTATAGCTTGATCCATAATTTAACACCACACTTCTTTTTCATATATTTTTTAAAATCTACACCATTATACACTATTCGTCTAAAACTTTCAAACACAAATTACTGCTTTTATCTTTTATTTCGTCCTCGACATAAGTTTTTCCGTCTTTTGTGAAATTCTTATGATAAAATGGGTCATCGTTGTGTAAAATTGCGCCCCATTCTTTAAGGAAGATTTTTGTTTCCTCAACTTCGTCAGTCAAAGCACATTCATATTTAAGATTTTCTCTTAAATATGTTTGGTGAGTATGAGCTAAAGCATTTGGCATTGTTATAATCAGCTTTTCAATATCTCTATATTTAAGGCACAAATCTGCTGTTGAGAAATAGACAGGATATTTTTCGCTGAAAGCGCCTACAGAGAGAATATCATCTTTTCTAACAGCAAAGCAAGCATCTTGTACAAGGCTGCACAGACAAGGATATCTTAACCCGCCGTAATAGCCGTCCTGGCTTAGTTTTTCCCCGCAGTAAAGATCTCTTAGAAGTTTTTTTGTAGAATGTGTAACACCCATACTTTCGACATAGCCAAGGCTGTTTACAAGCTTACAGGATGATATACCGACTTTCGGGTTTTTAAGTGCTGATATTAAATTATCAAGCCACTCTTTGTTTTCTACTGTAACGCTTGAGTCTATAAACACACAATATTCGCCTTTAGCCTCTTTTAACGCAAGGTTATTCATTAAAGCCTTATTATAATCACTGGCCCACTCTAAAAGTTTGACTCTTTTGTCAGCGGTGATTTCGCTTGTCAGAATGTCATCTTCTCTTTTTTTCTGTTCATTATAATTTTGCAATGCGTTATTAAATTTTTCAAGTTCTCTTTCTGAAAATCTCTTATTATATTTAGTAAGTATTGAATCCTCATCAAGTAGCGCCTCATATTTTTCAAACAGGAAGTCGCACTGGAACATATCTTTAAATATAGGCTCATCAAAGATAAGATCATTTTGGCTTATATAACTTTTATTAACAGCAATTATCTCATAATTTTTATAATGTGTATTCATCAGAACAGAGTCGATACACATTTTCAGATACGACTTATCGCCTATATTTGTAATAATAATTGATACAAGCGGAGCTTGTGTTGACTTATAGCTGAGATCATAGACATTATTTTTAAGTCTTTTTACATAGAAGGCATCTTTATCTGTTTTATGCAAATACTGCATTATTATATTTGATGCATCCTGAGGCTTGCTTTTTAACTGTTCATTGACGTAATAAAGAATCTTTTGTATATGATAAATTTTATCTGCATTGTGGGCAAGTTTTATTATAAGGCTGTGCAGATCATTTATTTCGTTTTCGACTTTTACCCAGCCCGATCGTTTTAAGAGTTTAGTTTTAAAGCTGAGAAAGTGATTCATAAAGTTATATTGCAAGAGCGCTTCCATAGAAAATTCCGGTTTAAAGAATTTATCACAAACGCTTATAGGTCTGTATTTAAAGCTTGCATTATCTGTGTATATAATATCTGCATCTTCATCTATTATCGCCTGCAGAGTTTCAAAGAGTGCCGCCGGATGTAAGACATCGCCTTGGTTTAAAAAGGCCACATAATTTCCTGAAACATCGACTGACAGCCGTTGGAAACTCTGAGGGATAGTCAAAGACTGGTTCTCGTCTACAAATTTTATCTTAGAAAATTTTGACTTGTATTCTGATAATAAATCTTTTTGTCCGTTTTGGTTTTGCCCAACATAAGATATTAAGAGTTCCCAATTCTCATATGTTTGGTTTATCACAGAATCTATGCTTTCGGACAGCTGGCTTTTGGTTATATTATCATCAACTTGAAGTAAGACAGAAAATTTGACAAACTTATTAAACTGTCTTGTTCTCTGGTTGAGCGCTTCTTTAGACGACAAAAACCACGAAACATCAAGAGATTTACCTAAGAACACTTCATTTATCAGTTCTTCATTCGGATCTTTTGCAACTACATACACATTAGTGTCTATATTTTGTGCTTTAAGACTCTCTGCCGGGTCCACATAGCCATTTTTCACAGCATAACTTTTTACATTATCATAATCCTGCAAAAGATTTTTAAACTTAGCCTCTGATTGTTTTAGCTTTTCGGAAAAATTCTTATTATTTTTCTTTTCTTTTCTGATTATTTGTTCTAACAGTTCTATTTTTTCATTTTGATTTTTTATTTTATCTGACAGAACAGCATTTTGAATATTTAGAGTTTCTATTTTACTTTGATCGCAACATAATGATTTTTCGTAATTTCTTATTGTTCTGCCGATATTTATATCTTTTGAAAAAACATATAGGCCCTGATATTTGCTGCTTAGAGGGTTGTTTATATCTCTGAAGAGTCCATTTTCTGCAAATTTTCTGCTCCAGTGGTCTAAGCTGTGTGAATTTAAGGCAGGGTTTGATTGTTTTGGCTGATAAAACAGTACATTAAAGCAGCAGTCGCACATATTTTGTATTGCGCTTTGAGCTTCCTCATCATTAAGGTAGTGTAGGTAATTAAATATAATTCCAAGGTCATAAAACAAGCCCGGCTTTGATTTAATTTTCTTTAGCACATCTGTACTTTTATCTTTGGGAATACTTTTATTTTCAATGTTATCGGGAAATCTTGTATTTTCCACATCATAAACACTTACCCCATAATTTTTCAGAGCTTCCAGCAAATATCCGCCTTTAGAAGAAAATTCTACTGCTCCTTTGGGACTTATATACTCAAGTATATCTTTTGCTAAGGTATCTGCATCTTTTTTTATGCTGTTTTCATCTGTTTTCAGACTTAAATTAAATCTGTCGTCATAGTATACCAGCAATTCATTTTTTTTCACTACATTGTCCTCCAACAGTAAAGGCTTTACTAACTTTCTGAAAAGAATTTATCGTGAATAGATGCTACCGCACAATCTGCATCTTTATTATCTATCAGCACGGAAATTTTAATTTCGCTTGTAGAAATCATCTGAATATTTATTTGCTTATCATATAGTGCTTCAAACATTTTTGCCGCTATACCCGGATGCGACTGCATACCTGCTCCCACTATAGAGACTTTTGAAACTTTGTCGTCGTATTTAATTTTTTGTCCGCCTATGACATCAAGATAACCGCTTACTATCTCGACAGCTTTTTTACCGTTTTCTTTTGTAACGGTAAAAGATATATCTTTTGTATCATCGCGACCTATAGACTGGAGTATGATATCGACATCTATATTATTTTTTGCCAACTTAGAAAACAGCTTAAAAGCAAGACCGGGTTTATCCGGTACGCCTATAATTGAGATTCTTGCGACGCTGTCATCTTTAGCAACACCGCTTATAAAGCATTTTTCCATTTCTACTTTCTCCTTTATTATAGTACCCGGTTTATCCTCAAGGCTTGATAAGACTTCGAGTTCTATTGAATATTTTTTAGCCATTTCCACAGATCGATTATTCAGAACCTGAGCGCCTAAAGATGCAAGTTCGAGCATTTCGTCATAAGAAACAGCCTCTAATTTTTTTGCATTTTTAACTTTTCTTGGGTCCGCAGTATATACTCCATCTACATCGGTATAGATTTTGCATATATCTGCTCCCATTGCCGCTGCGATAGCAACAGCACTTGTATCTGAGCCGCCTCTGCCAAGAGTTGTCAGGTCGTCAAATCTGTTAAGTCCCTGAAATCCTGCGACTACGACTATATTATTTTTATCTATTTCTTTTTTCAATCTATCTGTTTTTATTTTTTTAATTCTTGCGCTTGAATATGCTGAGCTTGTTATAAAGCCGGCCTGCCAGCCAAGAAGTGAGACAACCGGAAAGCCTAATTTTTCTATTGCCATTGCCAGCAGTGATATTGACATTTGTTCACCTGCTGTAAGAAGCATATCCATTTCGCGTTTTGAAGCATCTTTATTTATTTCTTTAGCTTTTTCTATCAGATCGTCTGTAGTATCTCCCTGAGCAGAAACAACTACAATCACATCGTTTCCGCTTTTATAGGTATCGGTTACAATTTTAGCAACATTCATTACTCTGTCTTTATCTGCAACCGATGACCCTCCGAATTTTGCAACTACAAGAGCCATTGTCTTTAATCCTCCTAAAAATTACAGATTTACTTTATTATGATTAGTCTTTACAATTCTATCTGAGCGCCGCACTCATCCGGTTTAAGGATAAGCAGTCTCCAGCCTTTTTCGCCTTTTTCCTCGAGTTTTCTAATCGCCTTATTTTCAAAAGCTTTTGCGGCTTTCTGGTCTACTATTGATATAATAGTCGGGCCTGCTCCGCTTATATAGGTGCCAAAAGAACCGAGCTCATAGCTTATTCTGAAGACATAGTCTGCTCCTTTTATCAGCGAAAACCTATAGGGCTGATGTATTTTATCTGCAACAGCAACTCTTAGGTTCTCCATTGAGCCTGAAAACAGTGATGCCGTCATCAAAGCTGACCTTGACAAATTAAACACCGCATCCTGTCTTGTATATTTATCCGGCAAAGCTTTTCTTGCAAGTTCGGTTTTAAGTTCAAACGGCGGTATCATAACCGCAAAGCTTATACCTTTGGAAACCGGTACAGTAACGCTGTAAACTTTACCCGCATCTATTGCTGACGCTACAAGGCCGCCGGTTAGTGCCGGGGTTGTATTATCCGGATGTCCTTCTATTTTAGCTGCAAGGTTTATTAAGTCGTGCTTATCAAGCGGGTTGCCTAAAAACCTGTTAGCGCCCAAAAGACCTGCTATTATACAGGCTGAGCTGCTGCCCAAGCCTCTTGACATAGGTATGTTATTGAGCTGTTTTATTCTCATTCCGGGTATTTTCTTCCCACATTCCTCATAAAGTATTTTTGCTGAAGCATATATTAAATTATTTTGATCGCAAGGTATTTTTGTTTTATCAAGTGTCATTATAGCTATTTCATCTGCTTCTTCCATATAGACTTCATTATACATATCAAGCGCTAAGCCGAGTGAATCGAAGCCTGAGCCTAAGTTTGCACTTGTTGCGGGTACTTTTATTTTAATCAATTTTTTCTCTCCGTAATCCTTTTAATTTATTTATTCACTCTTATAACAGACTTCATAATCATACCTGATTTTTCAAGCGCTATACATTTTTTCTTTGCCTGGCTTACTGTCATATCTTCTGTTATAAAGGCTATTTCGTTATCTTTTTCAGGTTTTATAAACTGTACATTTGAAAACACCTCTTCAACTTTAGAAGCATCATCACCTGAAACTCTTATATAGTTAGATACGATATTTTCGCTGTAATCAACAACATGGCTGTTCTTTTTATCTTCCCAATAGAGATATTTTCTTGCCTTGATATGCTTTGCGCAATCTATTATATCTGCTACTACCGCACTTGCTGTAGGTAATTTACCGGCACCCTTGCCATAAAACATTACATCTCCGGTTGCATCACCGTTTACTAACACAGCATTAAAGACATCATCAACATTTGCAAGCTGGTTATCTTTTTTGACAAACATCGGTTCTACAACGACTTCGAGTTTTTCGTTTGATATTTTCTTTGCTTTTGCTATCAATTTTATTATATATCCTGCTTTATCTGCATAAGCAACATCACAGAGTTTAATATTTCTTATACCTCTTGTGAAGACATCTTCAGGATAGATATGCTCGCCTAAGACTAATGAAGACAGGATACAAATTTTTCTGCAGGCATCATCGCCATCTATATCAGCAGACGGGTCTCTTTCGGCATAGCCAAGTTCCTGAGCTAACGAAAGTGCATCTTCAAAGCTCATTTCCTCTTTTATCATTTTAGTCAAAATAAAGTTTGTTGTTCCATTTAATATTCCGGTAATTTCCAGAATATCGTTTGCAACAAGGCATTGAGTAAGCGGTCTTATTATTGGTATACCTCCGCCAACACTTGCCTCAAAAAGGAAGTTGACATTGTTTTCCTTAGCTAATTTTATAAGTTCTGCGCCTTTTTTAGCTACTAACTCTTTATTTGAGGTTACTACATTTTTTCCGGCTTCCAGACATCTTTTAACAAATTCAAAAGACGGATATAATCCACCGATAAGCTCTGCTACTACTTTGACATCTTCATCATTTAATATATCTTCAAAATTCTTAGTAAACTTATCAGCAAACGGACTATCTTCGAAATCTCTTATATCGAGTATATATTTCAAATTTATTTCTTTCTGAGCCTTATTTGATATTTGATCTCTTTTATTGGTAAGAATTTCCACTACACCTGATCCTACAACACCATAGCCCATAACAGCTACATCTATCATTTTTTTACCTCCTCTAAGTTCAAATTCTTATGACAGCTGCTTATTTTACTATTTTGATAATATACAAAAAGTTATATTATCAAAAGATAATACGAATATGAATTAAAACCGGAAATCTCTGCGGTTAGAATTTTTTATATCTTCTATATTTTTCACTGCTATATCGAAAACTTTTTTGCTTGGAATTTTGAGCAGTTCCTTAGCAATCATTTCATAGCCTGCTTTTTTAGTTTCATCACTTGCATAGTCGTTAAGATATTCTGTAAGCGTCATTAGTGCATTTGGGTGACAGCAATTTAAGATTTGGCCGCTTTTACACAGACTCATAAATCTATCCCCTGTTCGGCCTTCTCTATAACAGGCTGTACAAAATGACGGGATATGTCCGGTTTGTATAAGCCATCTTACGACTTCATCAAGAGTTCTCTGGTCTGAGACATCGAACTGTTCTGTCTCGTGAGGTCGTATGCTTTGAGTGTAGCCGCCCACTGAAGTTTTTGAGCCGCCGCTTACCTGAGATATTCCGACCTTGAGTAATTTGCTGCGGACCTGTTGAGTTTCCCTTGTAGACACTATCATTCCTGTATAAGGGACAGCTAATCTTATACAGGCAGCGATTTTCACAAATATATCATCTGATATTGAGTTATCAAAAGAATCCGGGTCAATATCATCTGCTTTTTTTATTCTTGGTATACTTATAGTATGAGGGCCGACACCATAGACAGCTTCTAAGTGTTCAGCGTGCATTAAAAGTCCTGCAAACTCATACTTATACAACTCAAGTCCGAACAATACTCCTAAGCCGACATCATCTATACCGCCCTGCATTGCTCTGTCGTGAGCCTCTGTGTGATAATTATAATTATGTTTAGGGCCGGTTGGGTGAAGTTTTTCGTAACTTTCCTTATGATAAGTTTCCTGGAAGAGGATATAAGTTCCTATTCCGGCCTCCTTTAGTTTTTTGTAATTTTCAACACTTGTTGCCGCTATATTGACATTTGCTCTGCGTATAGCGCCGTTTTTATGTTTAATGGAATAAATTGTTTTAATGCTTTCGAGGATATATTCTATAGGGCTGTTTACCGGGTCCTCGCCTGATTCGATAGCAAGGCGTTTATGTCCCATATCCTGCAGTGCAATTACTTCGTTTTTAATTTCTTCCTGAGTTAATTTTTTTCTTGGTATTTTTTTATTTTTAGCGTGATAAGGGCAATAGACACAGCCGTTTACGCAATAATTAGAAAGATATAATGGTGCGAAGATAACAATTCTGTTTCCGTAGAAAGCAAGTTTAATCTGTTCAGCTATTTCGTACATCTGAGCAATTTTCTCAGGAATTTCGCAGGCAAGCAAAACTGATGCCTCACGGTGTGTAAGGCCGCGGCAAACATAGCCTTTATCTGTTTTCTCAGGCTTTGCTTTTTCTAATATCTTATCTATAAGCTCTATATTATTTTTATTTTCCTCTGCGTATTCAAGGGTTTTTCTTATTTCTTCATCGTTTATAAATTCCTCTGCTTTGAGAGATTTTTTGTCATAAATTGCCATACTTCATCATATCCTTTCTTTGAGGTCAGGTGTTTATTTTCTTCCCTCTCAGTCAAAACTTTTCTTACAAACTATACTAAAAGTAAAGTTATCTATTGTTATTACAGCTATAGTAATTAAAGCACTACAATGATCTATAATATTAACACAAATACAACAATTTTTCCACTATTTAAGCCAAATATGTCATTTTATTTTATTTTTTTAACTATAATTCCGTTATTTTTGTGTATAGAGTCGCTTTCAAGATAACCTCTTACCATCGACAGCGGATAGACATTACTGTTTCTGCCTATTACTGTTCCGGGGTTTAAAACAGCATTACAGCCGATCTCGCCGAAATCTCCGACTATTGCTCCGAATTTTCTAAGCTCTGTATGTATTACATAGCCATTACATAAAATTTTGACAAGTGACTTATCCGCTTTCAGATTGGAAGTAACCGAACCTGCTCCGAAATGAGCTTTATAGCCTAAGATTGAATCGCCTATATAGTTGTAATGTGGTGTTTGGACTTCATCAAACAGCACAGAATTTTTTATTTCAGATGAATTTCCCACTACCGCATTTTTACCTATAATTACACTTCCTCTTATAAAGGCGCACTGTCTTATCTGTGCGTTTTCATCTATAATCAGCGGTCCTGTCAAAGAAGCACTTTTGTCTATTACTGCACTTTTAGCTATCCATATATCGTCATCTATCTTGTAAAACTTATCTTTATCTAAAGTTTGTCCTAACTTTAAGATGAACTCTTTTATATTGGGCAGAACCTCCCACGGACATTCTACGCCTTCAAATAAATCTTTTGCTATTGTCTTGTTGGTATCAAGCAGATCATAATAATATATTTTCATAACGCTTCCTCCCCTTTATTGATTATAGTTTTGAAAATGATTTTATAAAAAAAATATAAAAACATCTTGACTTTATTTGATTTTCGGTGTAACATTAGTAAAGCGTATGGACGTTTAGCTCAGCAGGCTAGAGCGTTTGCTTGACGTGCAAAAGGCCAGCGGTTCGACTCCGTTAACGTCCACCATTTTTTCATACTCGGTACTTGGTTTCAAGTACCGAGTTTTTTTGTTTTTATTTTTATTTTTATTTTTTAGTTTTCTTTGCTGTTTTCTTTTCAGCCTTTTTGACTTTCTCTGCTGCTGCTTGTTTATCTTTTGCTTCTGCTTT
>JAUMXZ010000077.1 GCA_030528905.1 Clostridia bacterium
CTCTCTTGCTCTTGTCTTTGTCTTTCCTGCTCTTGCTGTTGTTCTAATAATCTTCTTTGTTCTTCCTCTTTTTGTCTTTCTTCTTCTCTCAAACGAGCATAATACGCTTCAATTTCCGCATTCAACGCTTCTAATTCCTGCGTGTTGCTGTCTAATTGCTTATTTGCATTTGCTGCATCTTCAGAGTATTGCTCAATTAACTGGTTTGATTGTGCTATAAGATTATTGTACTCAACCTGGGTATTATATAAATTATTTTGTTGTTCGGAATATTCCTGTTTTTTCACATCAAGGTCTTGCTTTTGTTGGTTTTGCTCGTCCATCAGCTCATTTAGTTCATCTATTATTTCATTGTCGTGTGCTGATGCCAAAGATGCTATATAGAGTTTATCGAACAGATCGATAATTCCGGTAGCATTAAGGATGAAATCAATAAATGAGGCTTCACCGGCTACATAAATACTTCTGACTCTGGACTTTAATCTTTCTTTTTTCTGTTCTATTTCCGTTTCAGTCTGGGCAATTTCACCATTCAGGCTGTCTATGTCATTGTCTATTTCCATAACCTCAGCAGTTTTAGCTGCGATTTGATCATCAAGAGCTTTCTTTTCTTCCTCATATTTATTGATTTGTTCCTGCTCTTGAAGCTGTTCCTGTTCAGCATTTTCTATCACCTGAGCTAAACTTGCGTTTTCATTTTCAAGTTCTGCCACTCTTTCCTCATTTATAGCATAGCACATACTTGTCAGGCTTGAGAAAATCACTGATATTGATAAAAGTATAATAAGAGATCTTTTAAAAAAACTTTTTCTCATAAAACAAACTCCCCTAATTTATAATATTTTCGCCCTCTTTGCTTAAATATCTTGTAATAGAAACCATACCTCCCAAAGAGCCAAACACAACACCAATCAGTAAGAATCCGAATGTTAAGTATGGGGCCAACGAACTAAACGGTACGCTGTTGAATATCAAAATGTGATTAAGAGCTATTACTATATTATCGTAGATAACTTTCAGAAGTATTATTGAAATGATTGAAGAAAGAAGTCCTAAGACTATGCCTTCTATCAAGAATGGTAATCTTATAAACCAGTTTGTTGCACCGACAGATTTCATTATATTGATTTCCAATCTTCTTGCGTGCATTGTAACCCTTATCGTGTTTGAAACGATAAAAAACGACATAACGGCTAATACTACTACAATCCAAAAGCCTACTATTGTAACTATCATATTTAAGCTTGATAATTTCTGTGCAGAATCACTTTTATCATTTATTGTATCGACTATTTGTATTTGTCTTATTTGCTCTATTGTCTGATCATACAGCGATAAATCCTTCATAGTAATTTTGTATGCATCCGGCAGGAAATTTTCTTCAGGGGTTATATCGCTAAAGACTCCGTCTAACATTTCGTTATATTTATTCAAAGCCTCCTGTTTTGGAACAAACACTACTGTACTGATATTCGGCATTGCTACGAGTGTAGTCTCAAGAGCCTTTGAATCTGCTTCGCTTGTATCCTGTTTCAGATACACATTTACAATATTCTCGCCCTGTAAATCTCTTACTATATTTGTCACATTCACCGAAAACAACACTGCTGCGCCGGTAAGAAGCAAACAGGCTATCATTATTCCTATTGAGGCTAATGACATCATAGAGTTTATTTTTATATTTTTAAAGCCCTCTTTTATCAGATACCCTATTGAATTACCTCTCATATTTAGCACCTCCGTGACCTTTAAGATAAGCATCAGACACCAAAGCGCCGTTATCTATAGTGATAACCCTGTTACCGTATTCTCTGACAAGGTTATGCTCGTGGGTAACCACTAAAATAGTTGTACCTACTTTATTTATTTCTTTAAAAAGCTCCATAACCTCACTTGTCATAGCCGGGTCGATATTACCTGTAGGCTCGTCTGCAATTATCAAAGACGGGTTATTTACAAGTGCTCTTGCAAGGCCAACTCTTTGCTGTTCTCCGCCGGATATTTCATTTGGGAAATTTTTGCCTTTATCTTTTAGTCCTACAACCTCTAAAATATAGGGTACTCTTCTTTTTATTTCATTGTTTGATGCTCCGACAATACGCATAGCGAATGCAATATTATCATAGACATTCATTTTGTTTATAAGTCTGAAGTCCTGAAAAACAATGCCCATAGTTCTTCTCAGGTATGGGATTTCGCGTTTTTTTATTGTTACCAGGTCTTTATTGTTGACCCATAGATTACCACTTGTTGCCGCTTCCTCTCTTATTATCAACTTTAGGAATGTACTTTTACCGGCACCTGATGCGCCGACTATGAAGACAAGCTCACCCTTGCCTATTTCCACATCAAAGTTTTTTAATGCTATTGTTCCGTTTGTATAGACTTTACTTACATTTTGAAATTTTATCAAAACACATCACTCTTCTTCATTATTATTATCAATATTTCATTGGATCTTCTGAAACATATCTGCTTACCAGCATTGCAATTTTAAATAAAACTGCCTGTTCAAATTCTCTTAAATCCAAACCGGTTATCTTGTGTATTTTTTCCAATCTATAGACTAAAGTATTGCGATGCACAAAAAGTCTTCTTGAAGTTTCAGACACATTCAGATTATTTTCAAAAAAGCATTGAATAGTGAATAGTGTTTCTCTATCGAGGTCCTCGATTGTTCCTTTTTTCAACACTTCATTGAGGTACATTTTACAAATTGTTGTCGGGACCTGATAGACAAGTCGTGCTATACCTAATTTAGTATAGGAAACAACACTTTTTTCGATCTCGAAAATATTGCCTATTTCCAGGGCTATTTGGGCCTCTTTAAATGAGGTAGCCAAATTTTTTATAGTATTAACCATACGGCCTATTCCGATTATAGCATTGACACGACATTTAAAAGACAGCATATCGCAAAGGGATCCTGCAAGTTTTTCAAGGTCGTTTTGAGTTATTCCCTCGCCTATTTCTTTAACAAGGGCAAAATCTGTTTCGTTTATACTTATGACGAAATCCTTATCACGATTTGGGAACAAAGATGTGACCACATCATAAGCGCTTGAATGGGCCTCGCCATTTATTTTAATAAGCATACAAACTCTTCTTTTATCCGCATCGAATTCAAGTTCGTGAGCTTTAAGGTAGACATCGCCCGGCAATATATTATCAAGAACAATACTTTTTATAAAATTACTTTTATCGCGTCTGTTATCGCGCATATTTTTTGTATTAAACAAGGCAACGCACATAAACTCGATATTGGTTATATTTGTGCTGTCATTTCCAATAATAAAAGCAATAAAGGTTTCAGACTCATCGTTTACAAAGACTTTGTATGTAACATTATTATAGATAAAAGATGATTCAGAAACAATTTTATCATAAGGAAAGCCTTCAAGTCTTGTGCCAATCATATCAGACTCACTACAAGCTACTATTGTAGCATCTCTATCTATAACACCTATAGGTGTATTTAATATTCCCTGAAACTGATTTATAACCTGTTGAAAAAAATAAGTAGTCATATATATTTACCTCTCTTTAAACATGTTGATTTCGTGTTATCACAAGATTGCAATAATCTAATCACGCACTATTATATATAATACACAAACAAACAATATTTTTCAAGCATATTTTACAAATAAAAAAAAATAATTTGTGTAAGTTTTGGCTACTACTGCTTAAAAAATTTTTAATTATAAAACACGAACAATAATTAAAGAAATTCAAATAAAAAATGAATACTTTTTTAAAAAAACACTACAAGAATATTTATAATTATACTTATTTTAGGATAAAAAATCAACTATTTTAAACAACTACTGACAAAAAACAGTTTTCTTTAATTTATATAAACTGCTGTCTTTTAGGGATCAATAATTAAAATTTTTTAAAATTTGGTTTTAATGAAAAGAATTTCTTTTAGCTACTTGACTTAAATAAAAAAATAATTTATAATTTAGATTAGTCGTTATAACTTTGCGGAATTGTGTAAGGGTAGCACAGCAGACTCTGACTCTGTTTGTCTGGGTTCGAATCCTAGTTCCGCAGCCATTCTTTTAACATTTGCGAAAGTGCTTATCTTCTGCTCTTTCGCAAGTGTTTATGTTATCTATGCGCTTTCGGGAATTAGCGCAGTTTGGTAGCGCGCTTCGTTCGGGACGAAGAGGCCGCAGGTTCAAATCCTGTATTCCCGACCATTATGCCCTGCAACCTTAGGTTTCAGGGCTTTTTTGTTTTTTAAGGAGTATGTGTAAAATGAGAATGAGAACTAAAAAATGGGCAAAAAAAGAACTCGCCGAATCCGGCTTCTATATAAATAATCCTACAGATTATATCGGTAAATGGCGCTCTCTTTTCAAAAATGACTTCCCTCTGCATCTGGAACTCGGCTGCGGCAAGGGAATCTTTACGTCAAAAATAGCTAAGGCTAATCCTCAAATCAATTATATCGGCGTCGATTTAAGCACAGATGTATTAGGCGTTTGCTCAAGAAACATAAAGTCAACCTTTGATTCTGACCCTATTGATAATATCCTCATAACCAACTTTAATATCGAAAAAATTGAATCTGTTTTCAACGATCTTGACATCATCAACAGAATATATATAAACTTTTGTAACCCGTGGCCTAAAGCTAAACACAACAAAAGACGGCTCACTCACCCAACAAAACTTTCAAAATATAAAACTTTTTTACAAAAAGGTCAATCAATCTACTTTAAAACTGATGACGACGAACTTTTCGAGAGCTCTATTGACTACTTTAATCAAAGCTCATTTAAAATAACTCGTCTTAGCTATGATTTAAGAAACGAAAATTATAGCGACCCCGAACCTAACATAACCACTGAACACGAGGAAATGTTTGTGTCAAAAGGCATAAAAATTAAATTCCTCGAGGCTCAGCTTCTATAAAACCTTATTTTCTGTAAAATATTTGATACAAGGAGTTAAAAATGAAATATTGTACTAAATGTAAAAAAATTTATAGCGATACCGAAACCTTATGCTTGTGTAAAACCGATTTAACAGAAATTTCAGATACAGACAATATTACAGAAATACTGCTTATAACCGTGCCAAGTCTTGAAAAAGATATCATAATTCAGGCTCTTAGCGAAAATGAAA
>JAUMXZ010000078.1 GCA_030528905.1 Clostridia bacterium
ATGTATTATAACTCATTTTTATCTTTTTTCAAAATATTTTTTGTGCATTTAACTAATTTAATCCTTATTCTTAATAAATTATTCCGGGACTTGTCTTATTTATTGCATAATTTTATCCCCTCCTGAATAAGCTTTAATTGAAATAATTTAAACAAGGAGAGAAAAATATATGGAGCATAAAATGGATTCAAAAGAAATCTCTATTTCCAAAACAATTTTAAACACAAGCTGCGAACAACCTATTGATGCTAATTTTACTTTGCCTGATTATTGTCCTGATATACAAAAAATTTTAAAATGTTGCGTCACTCCAAAAATATCATCAAGAAAATTATCAGATAATCGCCTTAATATAGACGGAGATCTGATTATTGGAATACTATATTCCGATTCTGAGCATAAACAAGTAAAATATTGCGATTATTCTCTGCCTTTCTCCCACTTTTTTGATATTTCCACACCCTATGATGAACTTGTTATGCCGCTTCTCTTTACAGATGCAAAAACAGAATATGTAAACTGTAGAGCTGTCAGCCCAAGAAAAATCAATGTCCACGGTGCTTTCGGGCTGTTTGCCAAAATTTTATGCAAAGCCTCTCAGGAAATTATAACCAATATAGATTCTGATGACATCGAACAGAAAAAAGATACTGTTACTGTCAGTAACATAATTTCTCAGGGCCAACAGAATTTCCTCGTTTCCGAAATTCTTGAATTAGCTAAAGGCAAACCCCCTATACAATCTATTATCAGAACTAATCTACATATTTCTTTGAAAAATTATAAAGCTATTGATAATAAAATTATTTTAAAAGCTGAAGCTGCATTAAAAATACTTTATATAAGTGATATGGAAAAATCAAATATTGATACTATGCAATATATTATCCCCATAAGCCAAATCGTAGACCTTGACGGACTTAATGAAAACTCTGAGTTTGTTCTTGATTTAGATGTGCTTAATTATACCTGCTCTGTTCATTCTGACTCCTCAGGAGATGATACTCTTATTGACTTTGAGGCAAAATTAAGTGCTTGTATAGTATCTTTTGAAAATGTCGATATCTGTGTTCTTGTTGATGCTTTTTCCAGAAAATATGAGACAAACTTAGAATATAAACTTACTTCCTCTGAGAAAATAGTTGATACTATTACTAACTCCCATACATCTAAAGAGATAATCCCTTGTGAAGATAACATAGAGCAAATAATAGATGTGTGGAGTGATAATATCAAGTCATCTGTTTCTAAATCTGATAATAATTTCACTATCATCGGTAAGTTTAATATATGTATACTTGCTTTGGATGAAAATTCTCAGGCAGTTTATATTGAGAAAACTGTTAATTTTGAACATCCGGTTAATACCCCTGTAAACAAAAATATAAAGTGTAGTTGTAAAGCAGATGTTACCTCTATTAACTACCGCTTAACCTCTTCAGGCGATATTGAGGCTAAAACCGATATCCTGTTTAATCTTAATATCTGTCAGATCCATTCCTGTAAATCCGTTTGCTATGCTTTTGCTGATGAAGACAAACCTATTCCCAAAAAAGATGCTACTGTAATAATTTATTATGCAAGCAACCACGAAAGTGTCTGGGATATCGCAAGAAAATATTCCTGCAGCTTGCAGAACATCATAGACGAAAATGAAATAGAAGATGATGTTATCAGTGATAACGGTGTTATTTTCATACCTGTTTAATCTTAATTATTTTATTAAAAAGGGGAAACATTATGCAAGAACGAAATATTTATAAAGACATCTCAAAAAGAACCAACGGCGAAATATATATAGGCGTTGTGGGACCTGTCAGAACCGGAAAATCTACTTTTATTAAAAAATTTATGGATGAACTCATCATCCCAAATATCAAAAGCGATTCGCTAAGAGACAGAACTATTGATGAATTGCCGCAGTCGGCTTCGGGTAAAACTATTATGACTACCGAGCCCAAATTTGTTCCCGAAGAAGCTATAGAAATAAATATAAATTCTATTGCTTCCTTTAAAGTCAGAATGATCGATTGCGTCGGTTTTATTATCCCCGGCTCTCTTGGTTATATCGAAAACGAACGACCCAGAATGATAAAAACACCCTGGTTTGAAGAGGAAATCCCTTTTGATATGGCTGCTGAAATCGGTACTCAGAAGGTTATTAAGGAACATTCGACCATCGGCGTTTTAGTCACTACTGATGCAAGTATCAGCGACATTGGCAGAGAAGATTATAAAGAGGCTGAAGAACGAACTGTCAATGAACTTAAAAGTATAAATAAGCCTTTTGTTATACTCCTTAACTGCATCGATCCGACTTCTAAAAAAACTATCGCCCTTGCTAAACAGCTCAAAGAAAAATATAATGTCGGCGTCATTCCTGTTAATTGTCTGGAACTCAATGAAATGGAAATAAAACGAATTTTGGCAGGTGTGCTTTTTGAGTTCAGAATGAAAGAAATAAAAATCAATATGCCACAATGGCTTTCTTCTCTTGAATCTAAACACTGGCTAAGAGAGGCTATTTTCTCATCAATAAAAAATTCTACTGCCAATATTTCCAAAATCAAAGAAATTGAAACCGCTTGTAAAAATATCAAAAAATGTGAGTATATCGAAAGTTGTGACATAACCAATATAAACTTAGGTGAAGGTAAAGCCCGTATAAATATAAAAATAGACCATAGCCTGTTTTATAAAGTCCTCGGCGAAAAAACCGGCTTTATAATAACAAATGACAATGATCTATTAAACCATATGATGAATCTTGCTGAAGTTAAAAATAAATATTCAAAAATTTCTAAAGCTTATGATGATGTTCTTGAAACCGGATACGGAATCGTTATGCCGTCTGTTGAGGAACTCACTTTGGAAGAACCTCAAATAGTTAAACAAAGCGGCAAATACGGTATCAGACTTCGTGCTGCTGCCCCATCTATACATATGATGAAAACAAGAATTACTACTGAAGTCACTCCTATTGTCGGTTCTGAAGAACAATCAGAAGAACTTGTATTATATCTTTTAAAAGAATTTGAAGAAAATCCTTTGAAAATCTGGGAGTCCAATATTTTCGGCAAGTCTTTACACGAGCTTGTAAACGAGGGGCTTCACAATAAACTTTACAAAATGCCTGAAGATGCAAGGCTTAAAGTGAAAGAAACTATCGAAAGAATTATAAACGATGGCTGTAACGGCCTTATATGTATAATACTTTAATCTTAAAGCATATCTTTCTTTCTCAATATAATCGTTACTATTATCATTAGTAAGACGGTTAGTATCATCGGAACCCACCAATAGTCCATAAACGGTAAATCAGGCGTGTTCATACCATATATTCCCGATATAACTGTTGGTATTGATACAATGAGTGTTACAGATGCTAAAACTTTCATTACTACGTTCAAATTGTTTGAAATTATAGATCCGAATGCTTCAGCTGTACTCGAAAGAATGTTAAGGTGTATGGCTGACATATCTATGGCTTGCTTGATCTCAATTAGTATGTCTTCAAGCAAGTCTTCGTCATCTTCATATAACTTTAATATCCTTCCTCGTCTTATCTTTTCAAGCGTTCCCTCGTCTGATTTTAATGAGTATGAAAAATATACCAAAGATTTCTCAACTTCAAAAAGCTCCAATAAATCTTTGTTCTTCATCGTTTTCCTGAGCTCTTGTTCTATAACATCACTCTTTTTCTCCATCTGTTTTAAATACTGCAAATACTTAGTGGATATCTTTAAAAGGATGTTAAATACAAATCTGGTCTTTAAACTTGGATCGGCATTTTTAACAGCTCCATCTGTAAACTCTGATATAATAGGTGTTTCCTTTAATGATACCGTTATTACATTACTATCTGTAATAATTATTCCTAAAGGCATTGTATAATATCTTAAATCTTTTTCTACCCTCTCGACTATCGGAATATCTATTACTATAAGTGTATTATTTTCTTCACTATCAATGTGCGGTGTTTCTTCGGAGTCTAAAGAAGCTCTTAAAAATTCAGGCTCAACATTAAAATCGTTTATTATTCTATTTGACTCTTCTTCATTTGGATCTATGCAACATATCCAGCAGCCTTTTTCATACATATCTATCTTTCTGAGCCTGTTGTCTATATTCTTGTAGTATTCTATCATTTGTTACACGCCCTTTTCCTCCAAAATTTTTCCCTATTTACCTTCTAATTCTTTTAACTTATCCCATTCTTTTTTATCAATGGATATCTTTTTATTTTCTATAATCTTTACATCTTTCATACTGTATAATTTCGGCCTGAGGTTTTCTCCTGACAACAGGCTTACTTTTATATTGTTCATAAGTAAATTCACTTCGGTAACAGCACCACGCCCGTCCGGAGTATCAACAATAGCTCCTATCTTAGGGCTTTTTTTCCATAATTCATCATATACCTCTTGCTCATATTTTAAACAGCACATAAGTCTGCCGCAAATTCCTGAGATCTTACCCGGGCTCAGTGACATACCCTGTTCTTTAGCCATCTTTACCGATACTGACTGAAATTTTGGCAAAACGCCTCTGCAGCAAAGCTCTTTACCGCATATGCCAAGGCCTCCGACAATTTTTGCTTTATCTCTTACACCGACCTGTCTTAATTCAATTCTGGTTTTAAATACTACTGCTAATGCCCGGACAAGCCTTCTGAAATCTACTCTTCCTTCTGCGGTGAAATAAAATATAAGCTTACTGCCATCAAAAAGGCTCTTTACTTTAATAAGCCTCATCGGTATTTCTAAACGCTCTATATTCTTTTTGCACACTTCATATGCCTTTTTTTCAAGATACACCTGTTCTGCGTGAATCTTCAGATCTTTAACCGATGCTTTTCTCAAAACCGTTCCGATTTTATTTTCATTCTTATATCTTTCTTTATCTGCATTTTGAGAAACAACTGTTGCTAAATTAACATTATCTTCAAATTCAACAACAACCTTATCTCCGATTTTAAAACTCTTTTCCGTCTTACACAAATATATTTTCCCAAATTTCTTCAGGCGTACTTCTATAACTTTTTCCACGATCGCTCTCCTTTTATATTTCCAACAGCCTTAAAATAAAATAAGAACCTAATATATTCAAGTTGACATTGGTCTTTATAT
>JAUMXZ010000017.1 GCA_030528905.1 Clostridia bacterium
GTCACTTAAGAAAACTAAACTTAAAAAATTTAAAAAACCTTCTCTTAAAAAGTTCCACCACAGCAAACCAACTGAACTTATATACTTTACAACCGAAATTGAAAAATATATGAAAATATCCGATCTTATCATCACTAAACCGGGTGGTTTAACTGTTTCTGAGGCCCTTGCCTGTAACCTTCCTATGGCTATATTCGATGCTATACCCGGTCAGGAAGAAGAAAATGCAGAATTCCTCATTAAGAATAATATGGCAATTCAATTAGGTAAGGACTTTAGCAGTAAAGAATCAATTACCGCTCTTTTAAAAGACAGTAAACAACTTATCAAAATGAAAGAAGCCTGTATCTCTTTTGATAAATCTGACTCTAAAGAAAATATCCTAAAGGAAATTATCAGACTTGTAAACGAGAAGAATAATTCTTCTATATAGCCCTCAAACAGGCATTTATCGCATAGGAGGCAGCTAAGTTTCTTATCAATTCCCTGTCTGATTTATCATTTCCGCCGAGTTTTAACTCTAAGACATCTGAGTACTTTTCACTTTTAATGCCTATATATACTAACCCATACGGTTTATCAACCGATAAATCTCCGGGGCCTGCCACTCCTGTTACTGATACTGCTATATCAGCACCGGTTAATCTTTTTATTCCAATAGCCATTTCTGCTGCCGTTTCTTTTGAGACGGCAGTATATTTTTCTAAAGTTTCTCTTTTTACACCTAAAATACTTTCTTTTATTCTGTCTGAATATGAACATATCTCACACTCAAATACTTTTGATGCTCCGCTTATATCTGTAATACGCTTTGAAACAAGTCCCCCTGTACAACTTTCCGCTACTGCTACTTTTTTATTAGCTTGTGTTAATTTCTCGACCAAAACGCTCTCAAGGTTTAAAGCATCTGTAGCATATATATAATCGGAAAATTCCTTGCAGATTTTTTCTGTTACCGGATTTAAAATTTCCTCTGCTTTTTCTTTGTTTTCAGCCCTTGCACTCACTCTTATAACAACTTCGCCTTTTTTCGCATATGGCGCTATTACAGGATTTTTTGAGCTTATCATCAGACTTCTTAACCGATACTCTAAAGCAGCCTCACTTATTCCAAAAAAGTTTATGTCTTTTGATATGATAACATTTCCGGATAGATCCACTAAATACTTTTTTACATATTTTAAAAACATATGCTGCATTTCATATGGTGGGCCGGGAAGAAGTATCACTGTTTTATCTTTCTCTTTTAATATTATTCCGGGTGCTGTTCCTCTTTCATTTTTTAACGCTATAGAACCCTCAGGAATATACGCCTGTTTTTTATTGTTTTCGCTTATCTCCCTTTTAGTATATTCAAAATACGATACTATATTGTCATATGAGATTTTATCAAAGATCATTTCTCTTTTAAAATATCTCGCTGCTGTTTCCTTAGTCAGATCATCATATGTCGCTCCTAATCCCCCGGTTATGATCAATATATCTGCTCTTTTAGTGCAGGTATCTATACTCTCATAAAGCTCTTTCTCATTGTCCCCTACTACTGTATGATAAGCTACTTCTATTCCAATTGCTGATAGTTCCTTAGAGAGATAAGCAGCATTTGTGTTTATCGTTTTTCCCGATAGAAGCTCTGCTCCTGTGCAAATTATCTCAGCTTTCATAACGCTCCTCCTTTGAACACAAATAAAAACGGAATATCATAACCAAAATCAAGATTATGTATTCCGTTATAAATTTTATTTTAAAAACTTTTTATATTTATATTCTCACAGTACACTATATAAAATAAAACCTTTTATTAAACCACACCTTGAGCTATCATTGCATCTGCAACTTTTATAAAGCCGGCAATATTAGCACCAAGTACATAGTTTTTATCATATCCATATTCTTTGGCTGCATTTGCACATTGGTTAAATATATTGACCATAATTCCTTGTAATTTCTGATCAACTTCTTCAAAAGTCCAGCTTAATCTTTGACTGTTTTGGCTCATTTCGAGTGCTGATGTTGCAACACCACCTGCATTAGCAGCTTTGCCAGGTCCAAATAATACGCCGTTTTCTTGTAATATTTTTGTTGCTTCGATTGATGTTGGCATATTAGCACCTTCTGCAACTGCTATAACGCCGTTTTTAACAAGATTTTTTGCTCCGTTTTCGAGCAGCTCGTTTTGTGTTGCACACGGCAGAGCTACATCACAAGGCACACTCCAGTCAAATTTACCCTCTGTATATTGTGCATCCGGACGATATTTTGTATATTCACTAAGTCTTGCCCTGTTTACTTCTTTGATTTCTTTGATAGCGCCAAGATCAATTCCGTCTTTATCATAAATCCAGCCTGTTGAATCAGACATTGTTACTACCTTAGCTCCAAACTGCATAGCCTTTTCAGCTGCATAAATAGCAACATTACCGGCGCCTGAAATTGAGATTGTCATTTTTGAAATATCCATACCGTTTTGCTTTAACATCTCACGAGTAAAGTATAAGAGTCCGTAACCTGTAGCCTGTGTTCTTGCTAAAGATCCGCCATATGTTAAGCCCTTACCTGTAAGAACGCCCTCATAGACATCTCTGATTCTCTTATACTGACCAAACATATATCCTATTTCTCTTGCACCTACTCCGATATCTCCGGCTGGTACGTCTGTGTCTGCGCCGATGTGTCTATAAAGCTCATTCATAAAGCTCTGGCAAAATGCCATAATTTCTCTGTCGCTCTTGCCCTTAGGATCGAAATCAGCGCCACCTTTTCCGCCGCCTATTGGTAATCCTGTTAAAGAGTTTTTGAATATTTGCTCAAATCCCAAAAACTTAATTATACCCATATTTACTGACGGATGAAAACGGATTCCGCCTTTATAAGGGCCTATTGCGCTGTTGAATTGTACTCTGTATCCGCGGTTAACTTGTATATTGCCATTGTCATCAACCCAAGCAACTCTGAACTTGATTTGTCTTTCAGGCTCTGTGATTCTTTCAAGAATTGCCTCTTTTTGATATTTTGGATTCTTTTCAAATATTGGAGCAAGTGTAGTTAAAACTTCTGTTACTGCCTGATTAAATTCCGGCTCTGAAGGATTTAACTCTTTTATTTTCTCTAATTGCTGTTCTACATATGTCATAAAACATTCCTCCTTATATATCTATGTATTATTATACAATGTACTATGCATTTTTTTATTATAACACACCAAACATCATTATGCAATTATTTTTATTCCTATAAATATATTTTTATTTTACACTCGAGTCCTTATATATACACTTTTCTTCTTGTTTTTACATACCAATTATTGTATAATGATATATGTATATAAAAAGAAAGGATTATTCATATGTTTAATAAAGATCTTGCCATTGATTTAGGTACTTCCAACATAAGAATTTATACCCCCAATAAAGGTGTTATATTTAATGAACCTGCTGTTGTTGCATATGACAGCTATACTGATAAAGTTATTTCTATGGGTCAGCCGGCTTATAAAATGCTCGGTCGTAACTCTAAGCGACTGACTGTTGATTATCCTCTTGTTAGAGGTGTTATTTCTGACTTCTTTATGACTGAACAGCTTGTTCATTCGTTCTTTAAAAAAGTCTACTCCAATATGGTTGTTATGCCTCGTGTTGTTGTTTGCATTCCAGGTGAAATTACCGAAGTTGAAAAAAGAGCTTTGGTTAACACTATAAGTTCTGCCGGTATGAGAAAAGTTTGTCTTATTGAAAACCCTATCTCTTCTGCTATCGGTGCCGGTATTGACATATTCTCCCCCACCGGCTCATTTGTTATTGATATTGGGGCCGGTGTTACCGATTTAGCTGTCATTTCATTAAGCGATGTTTCTACTATGAGAACTTTAAAATTCGGCGGTATAGATATAGATAATGCTATAATTAAATATGTCAGACGAAAATATGGGTTGATAATCGGTCTGCCAACTGCTGAATATATTAAAAATACTATAGGCTGCCTTATTCCCTTTGAAAAGAAAAAAGTTATTGATGTTAAAGGTAAGGATATGCCTACCGGTATACCTAAAAAAATCACTTTGACTTCTGAAGAAATTTGTAGTATTTGTATAGAACAAACAAGTGTAATTCTAAAAGTTATACATGAGATTTTAGAAACTACTTCCCCTGAGCTGCTTGCTGATATTCACACTTACGGTATCACTTTAACCGGTGGTCTATCTCAGCTTTACGGTATTGATAAGTTTATATCCAATGATACAAGCCTTGCTGTAAACCTTGCTCCTGACCCTCAACTGTGCGGCGTGTTAGGTGCGGGTGATGCTATTAAATTTATGGATGCAAATAAGGATAAGGATTTTACCTCTTTAAACCCTTTGCTTGTAGAATACTAAATAAAACATCAACTTCTCATATTTGTTCAAATAAATACACGAATGCACTCGTTTATATACTAAAAAACGAGTGCATTTTTCTTTGTGTAATTTCAAAACTCTAAAAAAACTGCCCCACTAAATTCAGCAGGGCAGTTTATATATATAATATAGTTTATATATAAAATTGTTTATTATTCGTTAACAGCAACAACAACACCTGAACCAACTGTTCTTCCGCCTTCACGAATAGCAAAGCGCAATCCTTCTTCGATAGCGATTGGTGTGATAAGCTCAACATCCATATCTACGTTATCGCCAGGCATACACATCTCTGTGCCTTCTGGTAATGAGATAACACCTGTTACGTCTGTTGTTCTGAAATAGAACTGAGGACGATAGTTGTTAAAGAATGGTGTATGACGGCCACCCTCATCTTTAGTCAATACATAAACTTGACCTTTGAATTTTGTATGAGGATTGATTGTGCCTGGTTTTGCCAAAACTTGTCCACGCTCGATATCTGTTCTTTGAACACCTCTTAACAATGCACCAACATTATCTCCTGCCTCTGCGTAATCAAGAGTTTTTCTGAACATTTCGATACCTGTTACAACAACTTTGCGTCTTTCGTCAGTTAAACCAACGATTTCAACTTCTTCACCTGTTCTTAATTGTCCACGCTCTACTCTACCTGTAGCAACTGTTCCACGACCTGTGATTGTAAATACGTCTTCAACAGGCATTAAGAAAGGTTGGTCTGATTTACGCTCAGGTGTTGGGATATACTCGTCAACAGCGTTAACGATCTCGTGGATTGATTTATATTCATCAGCATTTGTATCTTTTGAAGCTGACTCTAAAGCGAGTAAAGCTGAACCTCTTACGATTGGAATATCGTCGCCTGGGAACTCATACTCGTTTAATAACTCACGAATTTCCATCTCAACTAAGTCTAACAATTCCTCATCGTCTACTTGGTCACATTTATTCATATATACTACGATGTAAGGAACACCAACCTGACGGGAAAGAAGGATATGCTCTCTTGTTTGAGGCATAGGACCGTCTGCAGCTGATACAACGAGGATAGCGCCGTCCATTTGAGCAGCACCGGTGATCATATTCTTTACATAGTCGGCGTGGCCAGGGCAGTCAACGTGTGCATAGTGACGAGCAGCTGTTTCGTACTCAACGTGAGCTGTATTGATTGTAATACCACGCTCTCTCTCTTCAGGAGCCTTATCGATATTAGCGTAATCTACGAAATCAGCATCTCCCTCTAAGTTTAAAACCTTTGTAATAGCAGCCGTTAATGTTGTTTTACCGTGGTCAACGTGTCCGATTGTACCAATGTTAACGTGAGGCTTGCTTCTGTTAAATTTTGCTTTTGCCATTTTTAATTTCCTCCATTCATATATAAACAATATAGGTATATAATACCAACATTTTTTTGTAAAATCAAGAGATTAAAGACTATTCAGACTTATTTCTTGAAGAAATAATCTTTTCTGATACAGATTTTGGAATCTCTGCATAATCGCTTGGTTGCATTGTATATTGACCTCTTCCCTGTGTTTTGGAACGCATATCTGTTGCATAGCCAAACATCTCGGAAAGTGGAACTTTTGCGTTAATTCTTTGAGCTCCTGATAAAGCTTCCATACCTTGAACCATACCGCGTCTTGAGTTAAGATCGCCGATTACGTCGCCCATATACTCTTCCGGTACAATTACGCTTACATCCATAATTGGTTCAAGAAGTACAGGATCTGCTTTTTTCATAGCTGATTTGAATGCCATTGAGCCGGCTATTTTAAATGCCATTTCAGATGAGTCAACCTCGTGGTATGAACCATCGTACAATGTTACTTTGACATCAACTACATTATAGCCTGCTACGACACCTGAAAGCATAGCTCCCTGGATTCCGTTATCAACAGCCGGGATATACTCTTTTGGTATTGCGCCACCAACGATAGAGTTAACAAACTCATATCCTTTTCCTGGATTCGGCTCAATTCTGATTTTAACGTGACCATATTGTCCACGACCACCGGATTGTCTTGCATATTTCTCATCAACATCTGCATTTGCGCGGATTGTTTCTTTATATGCAACCTGTGGTTTACCTACATTTGCTTCAACTTTAAATTCGCGAAGCAATCTGTCAACGATGATTTCAAGGTGTAACTCACCCATACCGGCTATGATTGTCTGGCCGGTTTCTTCATCTGTATATGCTTTAAATGTTGGGTCTTCTTCTGCAAGTTTTGCAAGAGCTATACCCATTTTTTCCTGACCTGCTTTTGTTTTTGGCTCGATAGCAACTCTGATAACAGGATCCGGGAAATCCATTGACTCTAATATGACAGGATGTTTTTCGTCGCAAAGAGTATCTCCTGTTGTTGTGTTTTTCAAGCCTACTGCTGCAGCTATATCACCTGAATATACAATATCTATATCCTGACGATGGTTAGCGTGCATTTGAAGAATTCTTCCCATACGCTCATTACGATCTTTTGTTGAGTTATATACAGAAGATCCTGCTGTAATTGAGCCTGAGTAAACTCTGAAGAAGCAGAGCTTACCTACATATGGGTCAGCAGCAATTTTAAATGCCAAAGCTGAGAATGGCTCTTCGTCTGATGAATGTCTTACTGTATCCTCATCAGTTTCCGGATTCACACCCTTGATAGGTGGTATATCTATTGGAGCCGGCATATAATCGATTATAGCATCAAGAAGCTTTTGAACGCCCTTATTTTTATAAGATGTACCACAGGTTACAGGAACCATTTTGTTAGCTAAGGTAGCTTTTCTTATACAGTTCTTTATTTCTTCAACTGTAAGTTCCTCTCCCTCGAGATACTTTTCAAACAACTCGTCGTCCTGTTCTGCAACATTTTCGACAAGCTCAATATGATATTGTTCAGCTTCTTCGATCATATCTTCAGGAATATCTTCAACTCTTATATCTTTTCCCAAATCATCATAGTAGATATAAGCTTTCATTTCGACCAAGTCGATAATACCTCTGAAGGTTTCCTCTGCTCCTATAGGTAATTGAATTGGCACGGCATTACACTGAAGTCTTTCTTTCATCATATTTACGACATTATAAAAGTCAGCGCCCATTATGTCCATTTTATTGACATAAGCCATTCTTGGTACTTGATATTTATCAGCCTGACGCCATACTGTTTCAGACTGTGGTTCTACTCCGCCTTTTGCGCACAATACTGTTACAGATCCATCGAGTACTTTAAGAGATCTCTCAACCTCTGCTGTAAAGTCAACGTGACCCGGAGTATCTATAATATTTATACGATGCTTATTCCAAAAACAGGTTGTAGCAGCTGAAGTGATAGTAATACCTCTTTCTTTTTCCTGCTCCATCCAGTCCATAGTTGCAGCACCTTCGTGAGTTTCGCCTATTTTGTGGTTTATTCCCGTATAGAATAGAATACGCTCTGTTGTTGTAGTTTTACCTGCATCTATATGAGCCATAATTCCTATGTTACGGGTTAAAGCTAAAGGCACTTGTCTTGCCATACAAAGAAATCCTCCTTAATTTTAAAATTCTGTTAATTAAACAAGCAAATATATTTTTATAATTACCATCTGTAGTGTGCAAATGCTTTATTTGCCTCAGCCATTTTATGTGTATCGTCACGTTTTTTAGCTGCACCACCTGTGCCATTAACAGCATCAAGAATTTCAGCGGCAAGTCTTTCTTTCATAGTTTTCTCAGATCTTAATCTTGAGTATCTTGTAAGCCATCTAAGACCTAAAGTTAATTTTCTTTGTGGTCTTACTTCGATTGGTACTTGATAAGTTGCACCACCGACACGTCTTGCTTTAACTTCTAAAAGCGGCATAATATTTTCCATAGCCTTATCGAAGACCTCTAATGGGTCCTGAGATGTTTTCTCTTGAACAATATCGAAAGCACCATAAACTATTTTTTGAGCTACGCCTTTTTTTCCGTCGAGCATTACATTGTTGATAAGACGGGTTACTACCTTAGATTTATACATTGGATCTGGTAACACATCGCGTTTTGCGATAAAACCTCTTCTTGGCACTTCTCTTCCCTCCTTCACATAATGATATCATAGGTACTCGAAAGCGACAAACTTCCGTGGGCCAATACATATATGTTAAAACACATCGTATTGTTATCTTGTATTTTTCACAAGATGCCCTAACGAGTGGTTGTCTTGATTTAATTATTTCTTTGCACCTGCTTTAGGACGTTTTGCACCGTATTTTGAACGGCTTCTCATACGACCTGAAACACCTTGAGCATCAAGTGTTCCGCGAATAATGTGGTAACGAACACCAGGCAAGTCCTTAACACGTCCACCACGAATAAGAACAACGCTGTGTTCCTGAAGATTATGACCTACACCCGGGATATAAGAGCTAACTTCTATACCGTTTGAAAGTCTAACCCTTGCGATTTTACGCAAAGCTGAGTTAGGTTTTTTCGGGGTAGCTGTCTTTACTGTTGTGCAAACGCCACGCTTTTGAGGGCTGTTATGATCTGTAGGCATTCTCTTTTTAGAGTTCCATCCCTTTAACAAAGCAGGAGCCTTTGCTTTTTTCTCTGTAACTTCTCTTCCCTTGCGGACTAACTGATTAAAGGTTGGCAAATGTTACACCTCCTCATAAAATAATATTGACAATGATCAAATTGGAACATTCTGACAAACAAAAATCACTTTATTGTATAAAATAGCCAATCTATCTCATTGCACCCTATTATAATATCACTCTCAACTTATATATGTCAAGCTTTTTTATGAAATTGTACTAAAAAATTTTCGCTGTATTTGTAATATTCAACTGCCGTTTTACTGAGATCTTAATTTTATAATTATTTTTTTATTTTTATAATTTTTTACAATTTTAATTTTATTTTTTCATATTTCTTTAAAAAATATGTTATAATATATTCATATCATTTAATTTTTATTATTGTAGTTATTGTAAGCTTTTTTATTCTGTAATATTATAAATCTACAATATAAATTTAAAATTTTTTGATTTTTTAAAAGGGTGGGTGTAATTATGAAAATCGTTTTTAATGAAGACAAGCAAACTGTTCAGCTTATAAAAGAAGGGCTGAAAAAAACAGGTGGCTATTGCCCTTGTCGTTTAGAGCACATTGAAGATAATAAATGTATCTGCAAAGAGTTCAGAGATCAGATTAAAGACCCTGAATTTGAGGGATTTTGCCATTGTATGCTCTATTACAAACAAAAGTAGCCCTTGGCTAATTATATTTACCCAAAATTTATTTAAAAATTGGAGGATTGTATTATGAGCAACAAGTATGCAGGAACACAAACAGAAAAAAATTTAGAGGCTGCCTTTGCCGGAGAATCTCAAGCAAGAAACAAATATACCTACTTTGCATCAAAGGCAAAGAAAGAAGGTTTTGAACAAATTGCCGCTCTTTTCTTAGCTACTGCCAACAATGAAAAAGAACACGCAAAAATCTGGTTCAAAGAATTAAACGGTATTTCCGATACTAAAGATAATCTTAAAAATGCTGCTGCCGGTGAGCGTTATGAGTGGACTGATATGTATGCTGAGTTTGCTAAAACTGCTGATGAAGAAGGTTTTACTGAACTTGCAAAAAAATTCCGCTTAGTCGCAGCTATCGAAAAGGCTCACGAAGAGCGTTATCTTAAACTTCTTAACAATGTAGAAACCAATCAGGTGTTCAGCAAAGACGAGGAGAAAGTTTGGGAATGTAGAAACTGCGGTCATATATACATCGGTCAAAATGCTCCTGATGTATGTCCTACCTGCGATCATCCTCAAAGCTATTTTGAAGTCAAACTTGAGAATTACTAATACTCTAAATAAAAATCCACATCGTATTTTTACGATGTGGATTTTTTTGCTTGTTATATTTACTTAATTATTCATTATATACATATATAAGCGCTTGTCTGTTTGCCGGAAGATCTATTGATATTTTTCCATTTTTTATGTTTATATATTTTACTTCTTCTTTTATCGGCTCGCTTGATTCTTTTTTCATTTTTGCTTCTGCTTCATTTTTACCGTAAAACCAAACAAATTCATTTACCATATCATTGATTCTTGATAATATGTTTTTTGATTCGCCTAATTCAAATTCAGCATTTGTATTGGTAAGCATTTTATCTTTAGCAGAATGTAACAAACCTGACAGCGTATTTAAAAGCCCCTGTGCTTCATTTTCTTTATATAAAGCCTCTTTACCTGATGGCCCTAATAAATCCATCTGCTGTGATATTGATGATGTATTAGCTGTTCCCAACAAATCAACTGCAGTATTTGCAGAAACAGGAACATCTATATCCAAATGAACAGGATTATCGTCATTGTTTAAAGCTGTTATTACCGCTTTACCGTCAAGAACTCTTGCGTAAGCAAACTGTCTGTTTGTCAACAACAGCTTCTTATAGCTGCCATAGGCAAGTTCTTTATATTTAGTTCTGATATTACCAAGCTTTGTTATCAGTTTGATTATTTCATTATCTTTTGAAAAATCTGAAAGCTGTAAATTTGGTCTTAGATTCCAGTCAGAATGTTTCTCTTTGTTGCCTTCAATACAAAATTCAGATCCATAATATATTGACGGTATACCCGGCACTGTATATAGCAGGGTGAAAATATCATATATATGCTCTTTTTTATTTATTTTGGAGTATATTCTTGCTACATCGTGATTGTCAACAAATGTGTAAAGATTGGTGTCTCCACATATGCCAAGCAATCTTTCTATAGAGTGAGCTATTTCAAAGTAATTATGATCATTATGTCCTGAATATATACCCTTATGAAGTTCATAATTAGTTACAGAATGAAGTTCGCCTGGGTTTGCCCATTGACTGTATTGTCCGTGTATTACTTCACCCATAAGCCAAAAATCTCTTTTTAGTCCGTCTGTTACTCCTCTTAGCTCTTGCATGAAGTTATGATCAAGTACATCTGCAGCATCTAATCTTATACCGTCTATATCAAACTCAGATATCCAGAATTTAACCGTATCAAAATGATAATTTCTGACTTCCGGATTGTATAAATTCAGCTTTGCAAGAAGGTTATATCCGCCCCAGTTTTGATAGCTGAATCCATCATTATATTCATTGTTGCCCCAGAAATTTACATCTAAGTACCAATCTTTATATCTTGAGTTTTCTCTATACTGTTTTATATCTTTAAATGCAAAGAACTCACGACCGGTATGATTGAAAACACCGTCTACTATTACCTTGACTCCCATATCGTGACAGTTTTTTACAAATTGCTTGAAGTCATTATTAGTGCCTAATCGTCTGTCTACCATACGATAATCCGTAGTTTCATAGCCGTGGCCTACAGACTCAAAAAGCGGACCTATATATATAGCATTACAGCCGATATCTTTAGCGTGTCTTGCCCATTCATTTATTTTATCAAAATGGTTCTCGGCCTTACCTCTATTCTCGTGGTCACATCCACACAGTCCCAATGGATATATGTGATAAAATACAGATTCATCATACCATGCCATAGTTCATTCCTCCTAAAAATATCAAATTATAATAGCACCATTTTATCATACTGCTGTCATTATTGTAAAGCTTTTTCGCACATTGAAATAATTTGATACTTTTTGATTATTGTTTTTAAATTCAGACTACAATAGTGATAAATAACTTAATAATATTACCAGTAAACTTCTATAAAAATCACAATATAATCTATATATCCTGCTGTGTTTTTCTTGAAAAAATAATAACGAAGTTTTAAAAATCATAAAAAATGATTGTTACTGCACTTGCAATTATTCTTAATATAGGTTAAAATTAACGATATATTTTTCTATTGTCAAGGAGTGTTATTTTTGGAAAACAAAGAATTAAAAGCTTTTAATATAATCACTGATATGGTTTATGAAACTCTTTCTAAAGATTCATTTACAAAAAAGTCTGTAGTCAACGATGATAACGAGTTATCTATCATCCTCCAATCTCAGGCTATTGCTTATAAAATTATATTCGAAAAAGAAAAAAATCTTTATTCACTTTCAAATTGCGTAGTAGCTCAAAATTCTAATAATGAAGATGTCTATGAAAACTGGAAAACATTAGTCGAGTGGCTTTTTGATCCCGGTGTCAATACTACTCGCGATGCTGAAGATATCGGTAAGGATTTCTCAAGGACTCTTTCAGGTTCTAAACAAAAAAAATTAGTCAAAACCACAAAAAAGAAAAAAGCTGATGAACCTAATGCCGGAACTGCTTTTTTCTTCAACAGATTAGTTAATGTCTTTCCGGAGTTGAAAAATGATATAATATTTGAAAGAAATAATTACGAGGATTTTCGCAGTGTTACCTTCACTAAAGAAAAAGTTTTGCCAAAAGTCGCTGAGGTTTTGACAAGAGGTGAAAACGCCCGAATCAAAAAGCTTTGCTCCATTCTTTCAAATATGTATGATTCCGGAGATCTCGATGTCAGAGGCTTAATAACCTATGTCATACTTAACAGTATAACTGATGCTGAGCAAAAAAATATAGTAAACGACCTGTTGTCAGATGATCTGAAAAAAGCCTGGGGTTTTTCTCAAAAACTTATAGGCAAAAATATTAAACCTGAAAAAATTAAAGTTAAAAAGAATAACTTTATGTCTGCTACTCTAAACAGCTAATTATCCCTATTCTCTTGACTTATATATTTTTTAATATATTTCTATAACCAATATTATAATTTAATAGTCGGCTGATATCCTTTTTAAAGCGGTATCAGCTTTATTTTTACTCTACCAATAGTTGATTTTTCCCCACTCAACCATTGGTTCGTGTTCTTCATTCTTCTAATCGTTTATAATGAGTACAAAAGGAGGTAGTAAGTTGTGGACCAGGTTAAAATCGGTAAATTTATTTCCAAGTGCAGAAAAAAAGAAAACTTAACTCAAACGCAGTTGGCTGAAAAACTCAACATTACCAACAGGGCAGTATCCAAATGGGAGACCGGAAAATCAATGCCTGATACTTCGATAATGCTTGAACTGTGTGATATTCTTTGCATCAGTGTAAATGAATTATTAAGTGGGGAGGAAATCAATATGGAGAATAACAATAGGAAAAACGAACAGCTTTTGCTTGATATGGCAAAAGAATTAGAGAAGAAAAATAAAATCATCTGGTCTTCTATGTGGGCAATTATGATTGTAAGTATGACAGCCCTGTTTGCAGGTTTCTTAGTCGCTGCATTTTTAATTCCTGAAGGAGTGTGGCAGCTTGTCACTATTATTGGTATCTGCGTTTTCTTCTTGATCCCGTGCTTTTATGCATTAAAGCTTGAAGTCAGTGTGGGTGCTTACAAGTGTAAAAATTGCGGCCACGAAATTGTACCTACCTATTCAGAGGCATTGTACGCAATGCATATGGGAACGACTCGTTACTTAAAATGTCCTAAATGCAATAGGCGCACTTGGTGCAGAAAAGTATTAAATAAGTAAATTTCAATTTACTAAAACAGTTAAAAAATGCTATGAGGAAAATTCCTCATAGCGTTTTTCGTGTCTTTTTTTAACCCTCTCCTTCACATATTGAAACCCTTATATATTTATGATATAATCCGTTCTATAAGTAAGAATTTGATGAGGTGACTTTCTGTGACAATCAAGTTATTTGTTCAAGCTATTACCAAATTCACATTAGGTTTTATATTGATCGGGATATTGATATTCCTACCTGCAGGTACTTTTTCATTTTTTAATGGATGGCTATTTATGGGAATTTTATTTATACCAATGTTTTTTGCAGGAATTGTGATGATGATTAAAAACCCCAACCTTTTAAAAAGCAGACTGGATGCAAAAGAAAAACGACAAGAACAAAGCACGGTTATAAAATTGAGTGGTCTTATGTTTTTGATAGGTTTTATTATTGCGGGGCTTAATTATCGTTTTAATTGGTTTACACTGCCAAAAGGCGTTGTGCTTGTTGCTGCAATAGTTTTTCTTTCAGCATATATACTTTATGCCGAAGTACTTAGAGAAAATACATACCTTAGCCGTACTATTGAGGTGCAAGAAAACCAAAAGGTTATTGATACGGGCTTATATAGCATAGTAAGGCACCCGATGTACAGCGTAACATTACTTTTGTTTTTATCAATACCGTTAGTACTCGGCTCTTTATATTCTTTTATAATATTTTTGATGTATCCGCTTATTATCGCTAAAAGAATTAAAGATGAAGAAAAATTACTCGAAGAAGAACTTGACGGCTATCGTGAATACAAGCAAAAAGTCAAATATCGACTAATTCCATTCATTTGGTAGCATTAAAATAAAGTCAAATTCACACAAACAGATTAAAAATGCTATGAGGAAATTCCCTCATAGCGTTTTTTCGTATCTTTTTCAATCCTCTCCTGCACACATATTGAAACCCTTATATATTTATGATATAATCCGTTCTATAAGTAAGAATTTGGTAAACAAAGGGGTATACAAGCATGAAACAATTTTGTTTTGTATTGGTACTGACATTTACGCTCGTTATGCTCTGTAGTTGTAGTGGGTATGTCAATAGTTACTCTGCAACTATTTTGATTACTTCCTGCGAGGGCGATGAAGCAAATATGGAGTTTGATGCCTTTAAGGGAACGTATAATTTCAAATTAAGAGGGGATGGAGTCGATGACCGTACTCTTGATTTTGAGGCAAGTCTTGCTGAAGGTGAGATGAATATTTATATCGGTGTTGATGGTAAAAAAGAATTGCTCCGTACAGTTAAGGGCGGAGAATACTACGATGAAACGATTACACTTGATGGAAAATATGATAACAAAAAAACAATTTACATTATTCTCGAGTCGGTAGGCAAATGTATGGATGGTGATTTCGAGTTTGAGTATAATTGATTTAAGTGAAGCGAACAAGCAAATACCAATTTACTCGAACAGATTAAAAATGCTATGAGGAATTTTCCCCATAGCATTTTTTATTTCCTTATAGGACCAATTTAGAGCATTCCAAAGTGCTTAAAAGCATCTTCGATTGCTTTCTCTTTTTCTGTGGGCAGTTGGGCACTTTGTGACCGTCCTTGCCCTTGTTGTAGTTTTCCCTTTTCTCAAAACCGTGTTTTTCTTTAACCTGTGCGATGTTGAGATAGGTAACATTCAAACCGTATTTATCTTTGACGTATGCTTTTATCTCTGGATAGGTTGCGGTGGTTCTGGCGGTTTTTGGTATGTCCTGAACATTCACATCAAAGTAGATATGTTCTTGGACTTTTTGCCGACTTAATAATGCTACCGTTTCCACATGCACAGTGCGTGGGAACATATCTAAAGGAACTACTTTCTTTGACACATAATCTTTTTCTGTAAAAAGTTTTAAATCTCTTGCCAATGTAGAAGGATTGCACGATACATAGACTATTTTATCCGGATTTATTTTTACTATATCTTCAATTAAATCCGCTGAACATCCCTTTCTCGGAGGATCTACTATTACAACATTCGGTTTAAATCTTTCTTTTTTTAACACTGATACAATATCATTTGCATCAGAACAAACAAATCTTGCATTGTCTATTTTATTTATCTTTGCATTCTCTTTTGCATTATCTACAGCACTTTTAATTATTTCTATTCCTAAAACCTCTTTGCAGCTTTTAGCTAAACTCAAGCCGATTGTACCTATGCCACAAAATAAATCAAGTATCCGCTCTTTACCGCTTGTGCATACAAGTTCCTTTACTATATTATACAGTTTCTCTGTTTGGTCGTGATTTACCTGATAAAATGAATGTGCTGATATATTAAATTTTAAGCCACATAATTCATCTGTTATATAATCTTTTCCAAATACAGTTTTACATTTTTCTCCCAAGATAACATTTGTATCTTTACTGTTAAAATTATATACTATGCTTTTTATATCCTTAAACTGACTAACAAGCTTTTTTATAAGCTCTTCTGAATGTTTATCTTTATTTGAATTAACTACTATGCATACCATTATCTCGTTTGTAACTTTACCTATTCTTAAATATATGTGCTTTATATATCCTGCTTTTTTTACTTCATCATACACAGTAATTTTATTTTCTTTGATCCACTCTTTTATCACGCTTATAATATCATCAAATATTTCAGGCTGCAGCTTACATTCATCTAAAGGCACTACTCTATGGGAATGTAACGAAAAGAACCCACACAGCACCTCACTATCTTTTGCTAATCGGACCGGCAGCTGTGCTTTATTCCTATAGTTGTTTATTTTCTCCGCTTTAACTATAGGTAACATTATTTCATCTAAAAAACTTTCGTCAAATTTTGCTATTCTTTGCAAACAATCGTATACTGTTTGTCTTTTTAATTCTGATTCTGCTTCATAGGAAATATGACGAAAGCAACAGCCTCCACACCTTAGATATGTTTTGCAATCGTTTTCTATTCTGCTCTCAGACTCACATAAAATTTTCTCAAGTTTTCCATAAGCATAGTTTTTTTTCACTTTTAGTATTCTTGCTATTACAACATCTCCTACCGCTACATTCGGAATAAATATTACCATAGAATTAAATCTTCCTATGCCGCTGCCATCTGATGTAAGCGATGTTATCTTTATTTCTACTAAATCATTTTTCTTCAAAAAATTTCCCTCGTTCGCTATAATTTACTATCCGCCTAATCTGTCAAAGATCATATTTGCACAAATATATACATTACCTCCGCCTAAAGTGAGGATTAAATCGCCCTCTTTGGCTATTTTCAAAACATATTCTGTTATTTCATCGAAAGTATTAAACCATATACTTCCCGGGATTTTTTCTGATAGATCGCTCGTTTTAACCCCATAAATATTAACTTCCCTCACAGGCAATATCTCTGATAATATCGTTATATCCGGGATTGATAACACATTTGCAAAATCGTTCATAAGCATATATGTTCTTGAAAATGTATGCGGCTGGAAAACTGCTATTACTCTTTTAAAATCCATTTTCATTGCAGATGTTAATATCGCTTTTAACTCGGTTGGGTGATGTGCAAAATCATCTGCCACTATTACACCTTTTTTATTGCCTAAAATTTCAAACCTTCTGTGAACACCCTTGAATTCTTCCAACGCTTCCTTTATCCGCTCAACATCTGCTCCTATATAATGCGCTAATGCTGCTGCTGCCAATGCGTTTTTCAGATTATGCTCACCCGGTGTTTGTAGTTTTATATTACAAAGTTTATCATTTTTATAATAAAAATCAAAACACTTGAATACTTTTGTGTCTTCTCTTTCAATAGGTACTGCTCTGTAATCACAGTCTTCATTAAATCCGAAGGTTATAACTTTTCTGTCTATATCTTTTACAACATCAATACTGTTTTGGTCATCTCCGTTAATTATTACGGCATTTGTACATCTTGAGGCAAACTTATTAAACGATCTTTTAATTGCATCTAAATCCTTAAAGTAATCCAGATGATCTATATCCACATTTAATATCAAGCCTATAAAGGGATTGAGCTGTAAGAAACTATCTACATATTCACAAGCTTCGCATACCATTATTTCCGATTTGCCTATTTTTGAGTTACCTCCCAGTGAAGGAAGCTTTCCTCCTATTATGGCACTTGGGTCTAGGTTACTCTTTATCAAAATCTCGGTTATCATTGCTGTAGTAGAAGTTTTGCCGTGTGTTCCTGATACTGCTACAGATTTTTCATAATATCTTGATAACACTCCAAGCATCACACTTCGCTCTATTACCGGTATGCCAAGTCTTTTTGCCTCTACTATTTCCGGATTATTTTGTTTTATCGCTGCACTGTATACTACAAGGTGAGCCTTTTCTACATTCTCCGGTTTATGTTCTGAAAATACTTTTATTCCGTATGATTTTATGCGTTGTAATGTATCAGACTCAAAATTATCTGATCCTGTTATTTCATATCCTTGGGAAAATAGTATCTCTGCCATAGGACACATTCCTGAACCTCCGATTCCTATAAAATGTATCCTCTTTATATGCTCGTCTATTCTATTGTAATTCAAAGTTATAACCTCTCTTTTTTTAATCATAATACCCTAACGGGTCTACTCTTACGCCATTAACACGCACTTCATAGTGCAGATGTGGGCCGGTTGAATCTCCTGTTGATCCTACATACCCTATAACTTCTCCCTGAGCTACGCTCTGACCTTCTTTAACTTCAACTCCGCTCATATGTGCATATAATGTTGAAAGCGTACCGCCGTGATCTATTACAACATAATTGCCATAGCCTCCGCCCCACGATCCATCTGAATTAACCTGAATCACTTTACCTGAGGCTGCGGCTACTATTTCTGCACCGTAAATCCCATATCCTGCAATATCTGTTCCCTGATGATTTCTTCCGTCACCCCAATAAGATGACACCTCTAAAAAGCCCGGTACAGGCCATAAGAGTTCAATTTCAGAACCATTTGTACTATTCTGACTTTCTTCTTTCTTTTCTTCACGCTCTTTTTGCTGCTTTTCTATCTCTTCTTCCACTACTATAGACTCTGTTGCTGTGCTCGAATCGGCAGCACTACTAACTGCGCTTTGATTATTATTATTGTTGATTGATTGATAATACTCCTCAAGCTTTCTGTCAAGCTCTTTTATATACTCGTTATTCATATTAAGATTATCAAGCAAAAGAACCTGCTCTCCTGTTGAAGCTCTTAAAAGCTCCTGCTGTTCTTTAAGACTTTTGGCTAACTCAGTTCGCTGTCTTCCCAAGTCTTCTCTTGAATCTTTCAAATCCTGATATGTCAGTTCCACTTTCTTTTGCGTTTCTGATAACTGAACTTTTTCCTGTTTCAAGTCGTAAACTAACTGTGTATAATATTGTGTTGCCCTGGTTATTATCATTTGATTATCAAGAAATTCGCTAAAGCTTTTTGAAGAAAACAAAAAGTCTATAAAGTATGAATCTCCCAACATATAAACTGATCTTACTATGTTTTCAAGTGCTGATTCTTTTTCGTCAATACTTTTCTGTAACATTGCCATCTGATTGTTTGTTGAGTCTACGACTCTTTTATAGCTGCTTATTCTTGTATTGAGTATATCAATCTGCGACTGAAGATTGAGAACTTTCTCTGCATAGATTGCTTGTTGTGTGTTTGCATCTGCTGCATTTTTTTTTGCCTGTTCAAGTGCTTCATTTATCTTCTCGTTATCTTCCTTTAGCTGCTCAATAGTTAATTCTGTTTCATCATTTACAGTGACTTCATCATCTACAGCAAAAATCATATTGCCTGAAAACGAGAATAACATAAAGCATAGAAAAAACAATATAAATCCAAA
>JAUMXZ010000018.1 GCA_030528905.1 Clostridia bacterium
TGTTTTTTGGTCATTTCCTTATCAATCAGCAACTTCCATAGTGGCTTATATGTAAAAGACAAATCCATCACTCCTTAATATGTTGTGATTATATCATAAAAGTACTGCAAATGCAATACTTTTATACCTATAACTAAACAAATCGGAAATAGCATCAAAAAAAATACGGCAGGGAGCAATCCCTGCCGTCGTTGTGTTTATACCGTGTAAATCAGTTCTGTATTTACTTTTTCCGTTGCACGATTACGAATATTATTCATCTTCTGCACCCAGAGCATCATATCGGTTGCTTTGAGTTCTTCGGTTACATTTTCTTTTTCGGCGAGGTCTTTTACCAGCCGGAGAAAAAGGTCTTGCGCCTGCTGTTCAATATCTGCAAGATATGAATTGAGCTTACCGCTTGTCAGCAAATTGTAGTAACGCACCTTATGATTTTGCTTCAAATATCGTTTATGCCTCATTCCCCAAACGCCGATATTCGCTTCCTTTTCTTCTTCCGCCGGTAATAAATCGGGCAACATATAGTCGCCCACCTGTGTGTAAGTACCGCCTGCTTTTTCAAAAATTGTCTTTGCCATTTGTTTTACCTCCAAAAATTTATTTATCTTGAGCGTGGATTTTCACGCTTACGACCTTTGATATTTCTTGCCTGTTCAATCAACTCATCAATCTGTTTGTGCCCGAAAACTTTGCGCAAAAGTTTGTAATCTTTGACTTCCGAACGCAAATTTTCGTTTTCACTTTTCAGCTTGCTGTTTATTTTCGATAACATTTCGTTCTCACGATAGAGGTTGCCGTTCGTGATATTTAATCTATGGTAACTGTCCCAACCCTCAAAGCAACGAGCCAATGCCGTCTTGATTAACGCTTTTAATTTTTGAATAAGCGGCTCTGCAATTTTTGCTTTATATGCTTTTGCGGACATAAAACTTTTCGACTCGGAGAGCTGATATTCGGGTGCATTATCAAGCATTTCTTCCACATTTCTTAAGTTTTCCAAACCATCATCATAGTTTAACACTCGCTCGGATAACACATTAAATTCTGCTTGTTTTACTTCGATTTTAGCCCCTAATTCTTCAAGTTCCGTCGCTCGTTCTTGCTTTTTGTAATCAAGAACAGACAAATGTTTTTCGTGCGTTCCTTTGTGTTCCCACTCAATTCCGTGGCGTTCCATAACAAATGCGAGTGCGGATTTTTCTGCGCTCACCCATTGATTCCACTCGGTATCTCCACGAGTTCCGCCTTTGAAGCCTTGTGTGGCTAACGCTTGTTTCAGGCTTACTCTCGTATCAAGTCCACGCTTGCTGCCGGTTGTGAACGGAACAAAATCAATGTGCAAATGAGGCGTTGCCTCGTCCATATGCAGATGAGCAGAGAACACTTTTAGGTTGGGATTTCGTTCTTGAAATCCACGGTAATACTCATCTAAAATTTGTCTTGCAAGCTGTCCGTTTTCGCTTTCGGCACTCATATTTTCTTTATCGCCAATTTGTAAAATCAGTTCTTGAAATGGCTTTTCCTGCTTTGAATTTCTGATTTTTTCATAATAGTTTTCTATTCTGCGGTCGGCTCTTGTCTGCTTTTCGTTGTATCTTTTTAGTGCTTCGTCAAACAATTCGTGATAGATTTTCTTTATCGGCTCGTTACAGTAATCAATGTTCAAATGCGTTCTGCTACCGTCAACATTTTCAGCCTTAAACTTGCGGCTGTTATGATTGACCGAGCCTTTACCCACCATTGCGCTTATCGTTCTTTGCATAAGTTACACCTCCAATCTTATAAACTTGTTCGTCCTCGGTTCTGTTACTCTTGTCAAGAGTAACGCAAAAGCACTTTTGACAGCGGAGCCATCAAAAATGCAACCTTCAAGCAGGTTTTGCGCTCTCCGAGAGGCAGGAGCGGCTTTTTAAAAAAAAGCCACCTGCACCCTGCAAAAACTTTAACCGTGTCGGTCTGCGTCGATGGTGACGATATTTTCAGTACCGCCCAAAACATCGACACGACCGTCACACATCGTCACGCTGTTCATAACTCAAACTGACTTTACGCCCATCGTGACAACGTTTGTTCTGATAACTTATTCCATACTCGTTAAACAAACGCCCTGCGTTGATATTCAACTTCATAGTCAATGCATTTGATTTCATATCAACGCCGAGAAATTCAACAAGCTCCGTTGGACTGCCATACCATTCGGGATTTTCATTTGTAATTTTGCCGGCGATATTTTCAATCAATGGTTCGGGCGGCAACTTCCAAAGTTCCGTTTCGATTTTTTCAAGTTCCCACACAAGAGTTTCGGGATTGCGATTAAGATAAATCTTTTGGTCCGGTTGGTCTCTGCCTGAAACTTCAAGCGTTGCCGAATTGCTTGTACGCTTTTCTTTCCGTAAAATAAAGCCACCGTCGGCTGCGCCAAGCAATCCGTTTGTACCCGAAATCATATCAAACTTATCATCGGAGTTTTGCTTGCGTGTATGGTGAATAAGTAGCAAACATATTCCGTAACTGTCCGCAAACTTTTTAAGTCTCGTGATAATCTCATAATCGTTTGCGTAACTGTAATTGTCGCCGCCCACTTCACGCACCTTTTGAAGCGTATCTATGATAATCAATTTTGTATCGGTGTGTTCGGTCATAAATCTTGTAAGCTGTTCGTCAAGTCCATTTCCAAGTTGACCTGCCGAAACAGAAAAGTACAAATTATCCGCACTTTCTGTTCCGAACATTCTGTACAATCTTTCCTGCAATCTGTGGTAATCATCTTCAAGAGCAAGGTACAAAACAGTTCCTTTTCTCACATCAAAATTCCAAAGCGGTGTGCCCGAGCTGATATGGTAGGCGAGTTGTGCCATAAGAAAACTCTTACCAAGCTTCGGTGCTCCTGCAAAAATATATGTGCCGGGGTAGAGTAAGCCGTCAATCAATGGCGGTTTGCTTTGATACACCGTGTTATATAACTCACGCATAGAAATCGTTTTCAAATGTGATGGATCGAACTGTTGCAAAAATTCCTTTTGCATCTCTTCAAGATAATTATCTAAGCTCTTGTCAAATTCGTTAAAATCGGTTATACTGTTGTTAGTTTGTTTTAGGATTGACTGCTCCGTATCTGCGCCAACAGATACAACAGGAGCGGTCTTTTCTTTTTCTGTCATTCCGATACCTCCTTTAATCCGCCGAGAATATCGCTAATCATTTCAATTAAGTCAAGCAATTCGTCATTGACTTCACCGCCGTTCTCAATCCTCTGTAATTCCGTAAGTACATCTGCAAGATTATTACGCAAAGCCTTATATACTCTCGGATTACCTTGCACGATTACTTCTCGGTGCGTTAATCTTCGTGTTATATAGTCCTGTTTTGTCAAACCCGAAAGCTGAACATAGCGTTCAATCTGTTCCCACTCCTCTGGTGAAACTCTGAACGCTACGGTTTTATTTCTCCAACGGTTGTGTTCATCTTTGTTTTTAAGTGACATAATTATTTACCCCTTTCCATATCTAATTTTTCCGCCATTTCAGTCTGCTTTGAGGGAAACAGGTGCGCATAGTTATAAGTAATATCAATGCTTTCGTGTCCCACTCGGTCTGCAATAGCTGTTGCAGAAAATCCCATATCAATCAGCAAACTGACGTGACTGTGACGAATATCGTGAATACGAATTCTTTTAATACCGGCTTGTTTAGAACCTCGTTCCATTTCTCTGTATAAATAACTTTTTGTAACAGGGAACATTCTATCGTCTAAGCCTACATCATAGAGCATTTTCAAATAGTCCTGTATTTCATCGCAAAGAAAGTTCGGCAGTTTGATTGTCCTGTTGCTCTTTTCTGTTTTCGGTGAAGTGATTATATCTCTGCCGTTTAAGTGCTGAAACGATTTATTGATTGTAACAATTCGCTTTTCAAAATCAAAATCAGCAGGAGTAAGAGCTAACAGCTCGCCCTCACGAATACCCGTCCAATAGAGCATTTCAAACGCATAGTATGACATCGGCTTATCCATCATTGCATCGGCGAACTTCAAATACTCCTCTTTCGTCCAGAAAAGCATTTCACGATTTTTCTTTTTACCCATACTACCCGCCTTTTGACAAGGGTTTTCTTTCAGGTTGTAGTACCTGACAGCATGGTTGAATATCGCAGACAGCTGATTGTGTATTGTTTTCAAATATACGGGAGAATACGGTTTGCCGTTATCGTCCTTATAATTGATAAGCTCATTTTGCCAAGTAATTATTTGTTGTGCGGTTATGTTGCACATCTTTAGCTTACCGAAATAGGGCATTAGCTTTGTCTGAATGATATGTTCCTTGGTTGCCCAAGTGTTCTCCTTAATACGAGCCTGCATATCCTCAGTATAATGCTGCACAAAGCTCTTAAAGGTCATATCCAAATCACCGCCCAGCTTGTTAAGCTGTTCTCGCTCCCAAGCCTGTGCTTTACGCTTTGTTTTGAACCCTCGTTTCTGCGACTGCTTGCGTTCACCGTTCCAATCGGTGTAACGATAGAGCACTCGCCAAGTGTTTGTTTTTTCTTCTTTATATACTGCCATTGTTTAATCCCTCTCTTTCTTAGTTGCACCGTAGCAGGTGCGTTCCATAAAATATTGCTTATTTACTCGCCCCGAAATTGTCATAAACCCTTTTTCTTTCAGTTCGACATTTAGTTTTTGGACGATTTTGTAAGCATAGGATTTTGATATACCCAATTCCTGAGCTACCTCATCAACTCTCATAAAGCTTGTACTTTCCATTTGATCACCCCCTTACTTGTTTTTTTGATACTTCAATTATTTAGTGTCGGAGAACTTTCTGGCCGCATTCCGATTTGCCCGAGCGGATATGCCATTACCGTGACATATGACGGTTATTCTGTTGTCAAGCAAGCGACTTAACGCTATTTGCTTAACTATTATACTAAACAAATTCCGTAAAGTCAAGTGGTTTTCGAGAAAATATTTAACTTTTTTGTTTTGGTTATCTTGACATATACTAAACATATATGATATACTTATCGCATATTACATAAACAAGGAGCGTAATTGCTATGGCAATTGGTGAAAGAATCCGTTTCTTTAGAAATTTAAGAGGTATGACCCAAAAATGGCTCGGTCAGGCTGTGGGCTTTCCGCAAAAAACTGCTGACATTCGTATGGCACAGTATGAATCAGGATCAAGAACGCCGAAAGAAGATTTAGTAAAGGCTCTTGCAGGCGTACTTGAGGTTTCGCCTTTGGCGCTCAGAATTCCCGATATTGACAGTGATCTTGGCTTTATACATACTCTTTTTGCTGTTGAGGATTTGCACGGCGTAAGAGTGGAAAAGAACGAAAACGAAGTACATATCGTCTTTGACGGTAATAAGCCGAATGTTGACCGCTCTGTTTTCCAAATGCTTACTGCTTGGGCAGAACAAGCTGAGAAATACAGAAGCGGCGAGATTTCTAAAGAACAATACGATGAGTGGCGCTATACTTATCCCGAAAAAGATACCACGCAACATTGGGCGAAAGTTCCGTCACAGGAACTCAGCGATGCAATGGTAGAAGCCTTTAAGGATAAACTGAAATAACCCTGCAAACGACAAAAACCCCGTACTGACGGAATAAAGTCAGTACGGGGTTTAATGTTAATATGGTATTTTTTGTGAGCCTTCAGAAATTACTCTTTACCCACAAACCACTTGATACATCCGATAAAGGTGTTCAAGTGTAATCTTATCAAAATCTTATCAACGAGGGTTTTGGAATCCTGCAAACCCGCATTATTACTGGGTTTTCAGACTTTTTCAATTTATTCAAATTCTATAGTTGCAGGGGGTTTGGAAGTAATATCATATAAAACTCTGTTCACTCCGGCTACCTCGCTTGTTATTCTGCTTGAGGCCCTTTCTAAGACTTCATACGGAATACGAGCAAAATCTGCTGTTGTGAAATCATTTGTTATTACGGCTCTTAATGCGATAGTAGTATTATAAGTTCTCTCATCGCCAATAACTCCAACACTTTTTATATTTGTATATACCGCAAAATATTGGCTTATAGTTTTTGATAAGCCGGCTTTTTCTATTTCGTCTCTGAAGATGAAATCGGCTTCACGGAGAGTATCAAGTTTTTCTTCTGTTAACTCGCCGACTACTCTTACAGCTAAGCCAGGGCCGGGGAATGGTTGTCTGAAGACTAAATTTTCCGGAATAGAAAGTTCAAGACCAACTTTTCTGACCTCATCTTTGAACAAATATCTAAGAGGCTCGATAAGACCCTCAAATCCGATGTTTTCAGGCAAGCCACCGACATTATGGTGACTTTTTATTACTTTTGAGTCGTCCGGACCACTTTCGACCACATCAGGATAAATAGTACCTTGACATAAAAATTCAGCATCGCCAAGTAATTTAGCCTGTTCTTCAAATACTCTTATAAACTCTTCACCGATAATTTTACGCTTTGTTTCAGGGTCTGTAACACCTTTTAGTTTATCGAGGAAGCGTTTTCTTGCATCTACACATATAAGATTCATATCGAATTGATCTCTGAAGACTTTTTCGACAGTTTCAGGCTCATCTTTTCTCAAAAAGCCGTGGTTAACAAATATACAAGTCAGATTTTTGCCAATAGCTTTATGGACTAAAACAGCAGAAACAGATGAATCTACACCGCCGGACAGAGCGCAAATGACTTTTTTGTTGCCGACACGATTTTTAATTTCCTCGATAGAACGCGTGGTAAAAGTTGACATAAGCCAATCACCTTTACATTTGCAAACGTTATAGAGGAAGTTTTTCAAATAGTCAGTACCGTTTTCAGTCTGGGCAACTTCCGGATGAAACTGTAGTGCGTATAAATTTTTATCAGGATTTTCCATAGCGGCTATGGGATAATCCTTGTTAAAAGCAGTTATTTTAAAGCCGTCCGGAGCAACAGATATATAGTCTTTGTGGTTGATAAAGACATTTACATTATTTGGAAGATTTTTAAACAATACAGAAGATGAATCTAATTCTATTGAAGCAGAGGTGTTGGTTTCAGAGAAAGAATCTATTTTACCGTTAAAGCTGTGAGCGATAACAGAAGCACCATAAGCTATACCTAAAACGGGTATACCGAGGTTAAAAATTTCCTTATCACAAATCGGAGCTTTATCAGATAAAATGCTGTTTGTGCCGCCTGAGAGAATGATGCCGCAGTAGGCATTTTTCTTTATCTGTTCAGCGGAAGTTTTAAATGATTTTATTTCACAGAACACATTACAGTCGCGAATACATCTTGCGAGCAGCTGGCTATATTGACCGCCAAAGTCCATAACGAGGATTTTATTGTTAACAGCAATCATAATTTTTATATTCCTTTCTGTATTTAGATTTTAGTATTATTTATTTCTAAAAATGATATCTTCTCTTCTGGGGCCGTTTGAGATCATAGTAATAGGTATATTTATAAATTTTTCAGCAAATTCGATATACTTTCTGCAATTCAGAGGCAGATCGTCATAATTTTTTATACCCTTTATGTCACATTTCCAGCCGTCTAACACTTCAAGAACAGGCTTTGCCTTTTTGAGCTGAACAGTAGGAGGGAATTTATCAGTAATTTTACCGTCTATTTCATAACCTACACACACAGGGATTTTATCAAGGTAACCAAGGGCATCAATAACAGTAAAAGCTATCTCTGTAGCACCTTGAACTTCGCAGCCGTATTTAGAAGCGACTAAATCAAGCCAACCCATACGCCTTGCTCTGCCGGTTGTTGCACCATATTCACCTTTATCACCGCCGTGATTTCTAAGCTCATCAGCCTCTTTGCCAAAAATTTCGCTGACAAACTCACCTGCTCCCACAGCACTTGAATAAGCCTTTACAACAGCAGTAATTTTTTCTATACAATAAGGAGGAATTCCTGCTCCGGCACAGGCATAGCCGGCTATAGTATTTGAAGAAGTAACCATAGGATAGATGCCAAAGTCTGTATCTTTTAAGGAACCGAGCTGTCCTTCAAGCAGAATGTTTTTCCCTTCTTTACAGCTATTATGAATAAAGCTTACAGTATCCCTTACATAAGGGCGCAGTATCTCGCGATATTCGATAAGCTTATTAAAGATCTCATCTTCGTCTAAAGCAGGTTTATTATATATATGCTCGATAAGTAAATTTTTAAGCTTTACGATATGAGAAACTTTAGCTTTTAAATTTTCTTCAGTGTCATAAAGTTCGCTGACCTGGAAGCCGATTTTAGAAAATTTATCAGAATAAAATGGAGCTATTCCTGATTTTGTTGATCCAAACTGAGCCTTACCTAAGCGTTCTTCCTCATAGACATCAAGAAGAATATGATAGGGCATAACGATACAGGCTCTGTCTGAAACAATGATATTTGGGTATATATTTTTCTCTTTTAGTGAATCAAGCTCTTTTTTGAAATTATCTACATTAAGCGCAACTCCGTTTGAGATGACGTTAGTTATATGTTTATAAAAGACTCCGGAAGGGAGCTGGTGCAAAGCGAATTTTCCAAAGTTATTTATTATCGTATGACCTGCATTACTTCCGCCCTGGAATCTGATAACTATATCTGATTCAGCAGCGAACATATCTGTAAGTTTACCTTTTCCTTCGTCGCCCCAATTAGCGCCTACTATTGCTCTTATCATAAATTGAAACTCCTTTATCACACAGTGTTATTATATAATACTGTGTTATTTATTTTATTTTTATTAAACACTTACTTCATCATCAAAAGCAATATGGGGATCAAAACCGCCTATTATATTGCGTACTTTATCCAAAAAGATTTCAGTCTGGCGTGCAGCCATACCGCTGTAAAGGTTTGGGTTTTTGAGATACTCAAGTTCCTCTTTTGTCAGGTTAAACGATGGATCTTGCAAAATCATATCAAGCAGATTGTTTTCTTTTCCATACGCCTTTATATTTTCGGAAGCCTGCATAGAATAAACTCTTATTTTTTCGTGAAGTTGTTGTCTGTCGCCGCCTTTTTTAACAGCGTTCATAAGTATATTTTCAGTCATCATAAACGGGAGTTCTTCCTCGAGGTGTTTGTTTATTACATTTTCATATACTATTAAGCCGTCAGCGATATTTGAATAAAGGTTTAATATGCCGTCTATTGCTAAAAATGCCTCGGGGATAGAAATTCTTTTATTAGCAGAATCGTCAAGAGTTCGCTCTAAGAATTGTGATGCTGCGGTAAAATCAGTATTCAAAGCATCGACGATTACATAGCGGCAAAGGGCAGCCATTCTTTCACTTCTCATAGGATTTCTTTTATAGGCCATAGCAGAAGAGCCGACCTGTTTTGAAGCGAAAGGTTCTTCTATTTCTTTAAGATGTTGTAAAAATCTTATATCGTTTGAAAATTTGTAAGCACTTTGAGCTATCTGGCTAAGCAGATCTAAAATCTGGCTATCTATTTTTCTTGAATAAGTTTGTCCTGAGACGGGGATTATATTATCAAATCCGAGATATTCAGCTATGTACATATCCAAGGAAAATACTTTTTCCTCATCGTTATTAAAAAGTTCTTTAAAGCTGGCCTGAGTACCGGTAGTACCTTTTGAGCCGAGCAGACTGATGTTTGAGAGTCTGTAGCCTAAATCTTTAAGATCCATAACCAAATCGTTAATCCAAAGGCAGGCTCTTTTACCTACGGTTGTAGGCTGAGCTGTTTGCAGATGTGTATAGGCCAAAGTGGGAACATCTTTATATTTCTGAGCGAAGTCAGATAAAATTCTGATGATATTCACAAGTTTTTTCTGGACTATAAAGAGGGCTTGTCTTGAGAGGATGATATCGGTATTATCTCCGACATAGCAGGATGTAGCGCCCAGGTGGATAATAGGTTTTGCTTTAGGACATTGAACGCCATAAGCATAGATATGAGCCATAACATCGTGTCGGACTTCTTTTTCGCGGGCATTAGCCACATCGAAATTTATATCGTCCTTAAACTTTTCAAGCTCCTGTATTTGTTCATCGGTGATATCAAGACCTAATTGTTTCTGGGCTTTTGCAAGAGCAATCCACAATTTTCTCCAGGTTTTTATTTTATTTTCATAGGAGAAGATATATTGCATATCTTTTCCGGCATATCTTGAACCCAGAACAGATTCATATACATTGGTCATAGAAAAATACCTCCCAACCTAAAGGTTAAGTTTATAAAGCTACCATTACAGAATTATTATACAATTTTTAGGGCTGGTTTGCAACAGAATATATCCTCAAATACGCAAAAATAATAAAGATGTATGATAGTTATGCAATAATATGACTTGCAAAAAGGTGGAATATGTTGTAAAATATAAAATAGGGGGTCTGTAAAAATTATTTTACATTGGCTCATTTGCTGATGATTTTTAACTTTCAGCAAGAATACAAAGATGATTAACAATAGCGTAATATAACGCTTACAGATGATTTATATATTAGATTTTACTATAAAGAGAGGAGCTTATAGTTATGATAAATATGGATAAGTTTTCAATCAATTCTCCGGAAGTATGTAGGATGTCGGAAAAATGTGTTAAACATTCAGTAATAAACAAAGACTTATACTCAAAATATGATGTTAAGCGTGGATTAAGAGATATGAACGGACAAGGTGTCTTAACCGGACTTACGGATATATCCGAGATACGCTCATATATAACAGTTGACAGAGATATGATACCTTGTGAGGGCAAACTCTTTTACAGGGGAATAGATATTGAAGATCTTGTTAATGGCTTCTTAAAAGACAATCGTTTTGGCTTTGAAGAGACTACATATCTTCTGCTTTTCGGTGAGCTGCCGACAAAAGAAGAACTTGAAGAGTTTACAAAAATTTTAGGTGAGTACAGAACACTGCCGACAGATTTTGTAAAAGATATAATATTAAAAGCACCGAGTAAAGATATGATGAACACTCTTGCAAGAAGCGTTTTGACACTTTATTCTTATGACGATCATGCAAGTGATACATCAATTCCGAATGTATTAAGACAATGCCTTGAGTTAATAGCATTGTTCCCGCAAATAGCAGTTTATGCATATCAGGCTTACAGACATTATCAGTTTAACGACAGCCTTATTATTCATATGCCAAGACCTGATCTATCTACAGCTGAAAATATACTTTATGCTTTGCGCGCAGATAAGAAATATACTGCGCTTGAAGCTAAGATTCTTGACTTGTCACTTGTCTTGCACGCAGAACACGGCGGCGGAAACAACTCCACCTTTACAACCCACGTTGTAACTTCATCAGGTACTGATACCTATTCTACAATAGCTGCGGCATTAGGTTCTCTGAAAGGTCCTAAACACGGCGGAGCAAATATAAAAGTAGTAGATATGTTCAACGATATGAAAGCTAACATAAAAGACTTAAATGACGAGGAAGAAATAGCGAATTATCTGCTTAAAATTTTAAGAAAAGAAGCCTTTGACAAAACAGGTTTAATCTATGGTATGGGACACGCTGTATATTCAATTTCAGACCCTCGAGCAAATATCTTCAAAGGATTTGTTAAAGATCTCTCAGAAGAAAAAGGCAGACTTGACGACTTCAAATTTTATTCCACAGTAGAAAGATTAGCAACCGATCTGATAGCAAGAGAGCGTAAGATATACAAGGGCGTTAGCGCTAATGTAGACTTTTACAGTGGACTTGTATACAATATGCTGGGCTTGCCGACAGAACTGTTCACCCCGATATTTGCAATAGCAAGAATTTCCGGCTGGAGTGCACATAGAATTGAAGAACTTATAAATTCCGGTAAAATAATAAGACCTGCATATAAGAGCATAGCAAAACATAGAGAGTATATTCCTATAAATGATAGATAAAATAAAAGTGAAAAACTGTATAAAACTATGATATGACAGCAGGACCAAATATGACTTATTGGTTAGCAAGGAGTAATTTGGTAATAAAATAAGAAAAAACGATCTAAAATATTGACTTTTATTGTATTTGATATTATCATCTTATATGTGTGTTTACCGTTATTTAATAATCTGCTAAATTTCCTAAGCGGTTTACACAAAAATATATTGGATTTAATTAAATTTTGGTGCAACTTTATGTTTTGTACAGTTAAACTCTAATTCAGAGGTGAAAGATATTTGGAAAAATTTGTTATTAATGGAGGGAATCGTTTAACAGGAGATGTGACGATAAGCGGTGCTAAGAATGCAGCTGTCGCAATAATTCCTGCAACGATTTTAGTTGATGATGTTTGCGTTATAGAGAACATCCCAAATATAGATGATGTTGCCCGTATGGCACATATATTAGAAGAAATGGGCGCAAAAGTTCGTCTTATAAACAAGTCAACATTTGAAATAGATACAAGACCTATAAACACATATATAGCCAACTATGATTCAGTAAGGCGTATGAGAGCAAGCTGCTATCTTTTAGGAGCTTTGCTCGGAAGATTTTCCTCAGCAGAAGTTTCTTTGCCGGGCGGCTGCAATTTTGGTGTAAGACCTATAGATCAACACTTAAAAGGCTTCTCAGCCTTGGGTGCTGAGTACTTCCTGACCGGCGGCAGTATTCACGTAAAGGCAGACGAGCTTACAGGCAATCATATATACCTTGATGTTGTTTCTGTCGGCGCAACGATAAATGTAATGTTAGCGGCTGTAAAGGCAAAAGGAAAGACAGTAATCGAAAATGCAGCAAGAGAACCTCACATAGTAGACCTTGCAAACTTTCTGAACTCTATGGGCGCAAATATAATGGGCGCCGGTACAGATGTCATAAAGATAAGAGGCGTTGAAAAGCTCAGGGGAAGATCATACTCAATTATCCCTGACCAGATAGAAGCAGGAACATATATGGTAGCAACGGCCATAACAGGCGGAGATGTTACACTTCACAATGTAATACCAAAGCATTTAGAATCTATAACAGCAAAGCTGACTGAAATGGGCGTTGAAATAAGAGAATATGACGACTCAATAAGAGTAATCGGATCAGGTGTAATAAAAAAATGTAATGTCAAAACAATGCCGCATCCGGGCTTCCCAACAGATATGCAGCCTCAGATATGCTCTTTGCTGTGTTTTTCAGACGGAACAAGCATACTCAATGAGAGTGTTTGGGATAACCGCTTTAAATATGTAGACGAGTTAAAGAGAATGGGCGCACAGATCTCAGTAGATGGTAAAATTGCCGTCATAGAGGGAGTAGAGGAATTAAAACCCGCTCCGGTAAAGGCTACAGATTTAAGAGCAGGAGCTGCCTTGATATTAGCAGCACTTGCAACCAACGGTAGAACAGAAATAGAAGATATACACCATATTGAAAGAGGCTATGAAAATATCGTTGAAAAGCTCTCATCAATAGGGGCAGATATCAAAAAGGTCTATTTTCCGGAAGAATTTAACTTTACAAAAGCATTGTAAACTAAATAAATTTGAAATATATACCGCATACAGTGTCATAACCGTATGCGGCATTTTTTTGTCTTATAAGACCTTGTGAAACGATTTCTTTCGATAGAATATAAGCGTTAATTTATATAAATCTCTTTACAAGAAAACAAATAAATGATAAAATTTAATGTAGTATAAATCATTGTTTATTTATATTATATTTTTATGTTCTATTTTTAAATGTGGGCGATTTGAGTGTGTTAAATATTTTGTATCGCACTTATCATACTGCGTTTAAATATAAATTAAGGAGGAAGTTGTGAATGTCCAGACCAATGAAAACTATGGACGGAAATACAGCAACAGCGCATACCGCGTTTGCTTTTACTGATGTTGCTGCAATCTATCCCATAACACCATCATCTGTTATGGCTGATGAAGTTGATAAGCTTTCAGCTGTAGGTCAGAGAAATCTTTTTGGTGGAAAAGTATCTGTAACAGAGATGCAATCAGAGGCAGGTGCAGCCGGTGCTGTACACGGCTCTTTAGCAGCAGGTGCGTTAACAACCACCTTTACAGCATCTCAGGGCTTGTTGCTGATGATTCCAAATATGTATAAAATGGCAGGAGAACTTTTACCAAGTGTTATCCACGTTTCAGCAAGAGCTTTAACATCACACGCATTGTCAATATTCGGAGATCATTCCGATATCTATGCTTGTAGACAAACAGGTTATGCTATGCTGTGTTCAAACAGTCCACAGGAATGTATGGACTTGTCAGCAGTTGCTCACCTTAGCGCAATCAAAGGCAGAGTACCATTTTTACATTTCTTTGACGGATTCAGAACATCACACGAAATTCAAAAAATCGAGGTTTGGGATTACAAAGATTTGGAAGAAATGCTTGATAAAGATATGGTTGAGAAATTCCATAGACATGCATTAAACCCGGAGCATCCTGTAACAAGAGGAACCGCTCAAAATGATGACATTTTCTTCCAGGCAAGAGAAGCTTGCAATAAATATTATGACGCTGTTCCGGAAGTTGTTGTTGATTATATGAACAAAGTCAACGAAAAAATAGGAACAGACTATAAACCGTTTAACTACTACGGCGCACCTGATGCAGACAGAGTTATAGTGGCAATGGGTTCTGTGTGCGAGGCAGCAGAAGAAGTTATAGATTATCTGAATGCAAGAGGAGAAAAAGTAGGTCTTATAAAAGTAAGACTTTACAGACCATTCTCAGCAAAATATTTAATAGATGTTATTCCTGATACAGTAAAGGTATTTTCTGTACTCGACAGAACAAAAGAACCTGGCTCAATCGGAGAGCCGTTATATCTTGATGTATTAGCAGCATTATCAGAGTCAAAATTCAATACCGTTCCGGTATTCAGCGGAAGATATGGACTTAGCTCAAAAGATACAACACCGGCACAAATCATAGCTGTTTATGACAATATGAATGATGAAAATGCAAAAAGACATTTCACAATCGGTATTGTTGATGATGTTACTAATTTGTCACTTGATGCAAGCAAAAAAGTAGACACAACACCTGAGGGAACAACTTCCTGTAAATTCTGGGGTCTTGGTGCAGACGGTACTGTAGGTGCAAATAAAAACTCCATAAAGATCATCGGCGACCATACTGATATGTATGCTCAAGGATATTTTGCTTATGACTCCAAAAAATCAGGCGGACTTACAGTATCTCACTTGAGATTTGGTAAGAATCCGATTAAATCAACATATTATATCAACCACGCAGATTTTGTAGCCTGCCATAATCCTTCATATGTAACAAAATATGATATGGTTCAGGATATTAAAAAAGGCGGATCATTCCTCTTGAACTGCCCGTGGGATGTTGAGGAATTAGGAAAAAGACTGCCTGCAAAAATGAAGAAATATATAGCAGAAAATGACATCAATCTATATACAATAGATGGTATAAAAATAGGTAAAGAAATAGGCCTTGGCGGAAGAATAAACACAATTTTACAATCCGCATTCTTCAAAATTGCAAATATAATTCCTGAAAATGACGCTATCGAGTTTATGAAAGCTGCAGCTAAGAAGTCATATGGCAAAAAAGGCGAGAAGATTGTAAATATGAACTATGCAGCTATCGAAAGAGGAGCTCAGGATGTTAAAAAAGTAGAGATTCCGGCCGATTGGAAAGATGCTGTTGATAATTATGTAGCACAAAAAGCAACAGGAAACAGAGAAGATGTTGTAAACTATGTAAATGGAATATTAAATCCTGTAAACAGCTACAAAGGTAATGACCTGCCTGTTTCAGCATTTATTGATTATGTTGACGGAACAGTGCCAAACGGATCAGCCGCATTTGAAAAACGCGGAATAGCTGTTGATGTTCCTGAGTGGAATCCTGTAAACTGTATTGAGTGTAACTTCTGCTCACTTGTATGTCCTCACGCAGTAATTCGTCCGTTTGCAATGACTGAAGAAGAAATTTCAAAAGCACCGGCTGATATCAAATCAAAAGATATGTTAGGATTCCCGGGAATGAAATTCACTATGGCTATATCTACACTTGACTGTACCGGCTGCGGAGCTTGTGCTCAGGTATGTCCGGGCAAGAAAGGTCAGAAAGCCTTGACAATGCAGCCTGTTGATTCACAATTAAGTCAGCAAGCAGTATATGATTATGCTATTACAACATCTCATAAACCGGAAGTAGATGCTAAATTCAAGAAATCAACAATAAAAGGCAGCCAGTTCAGACAACCGTTGCTTGAGTTCTCCGGAGCTTGCGCAGGTTGTGGTGAAACACCTTATGCCAAGCTTGCAACACAGTTGTTCGGCGACAGAATGTATATAGCAAATGCAACAGGCTGTTCTTCAATCTGGGGCGCATCTGCACCTGCAACACCATATACCGTAAACTATAAAGGTTATGGACCGGCTTGGGCAAACTCATTGTTTGAGGATAACGCAGAGTTCGGTATGGGTATGGCATTAGCTCAAAACTCTAACAGAGAGAGATTAAAAGATTATATCGAAGAAATCTTAAATATAGCAAATAAAGATGAAGTAAAAGATATCTGCAAAGCTTATATAGATACTTTTACAGATGCTGATGAAAACAGAATCGCAACAGATGCACTCATCGAGAAATTCGAGCAGATAAAAGATTGTGACTGCGGCGCTAAAGATCTCATCAACAAGGTTCTCAAAGATAAAGATATGCTGTCCAAGAAATCAAACTGGATCTTAGGCGGCGATGGCTGGGCATATGATATCGGCTACGGCGGACTTGATCACGTTATCGCATCCGGTCAGGATGTAAATATACTGGTGTTTGATACCGAAGTATATTCAAATACCGGCGGACAATCTTCAAAATCAACTCCGATCGGAGCAGTTGCACAATTTGCAGCTCAAGGTAAAGCACTTAACAAGAAGAATCTTGGCGCAATGGCAATGAATTATGGCTATGTCTATGTAGCTCAGGTTGCAATGGGTGCTGATTATAATCAGTGTGTAAAAGCATTTGTTGAAGCTGAAAGCTATAAAGGCCCATCACTTATCATAGCTTATGCACCGTGTATAAATCACGGAATCAGAGGCGGAATGGGTATAGCACAGCAAGAGGAGAAGAAAGCTGTAGCAGCAGGATATTGGCATTGCTATCGCTTTGACCCAAGAAAAGCCCAGAAAGGTGAAAATCCGTTCACTCTTGATAGTAAAGCTCCGTCTGAGAGTTATCGTGACTTCATAATGGGAGAAGTTCGCTACAGCTCACTTACAAGAGCATTCCCGGAAAGAGCTGAGAAATTATTCAATGAAGCTGAAGAAGCTGCAAAGGATAAGTATGAGCTTTTCAAAAAATTAAATGAAGGCTAATATGTAGAATATTAGCTATATAATATTGGACTTTAAAAAGCCTTCAAAATGATTAAAATTATTTTGGGGGCTTTTTGCTTTGCGATAAATTTTTGTTTTGGAGAAGGTGACATAAATGAAATATTCAGGCGAAGAAGGATTACAATATCACTTGAACATAAGAAAAAATGATGTTGGCAGATATGTAATTCTTCCGGGTGACCCAAAACGATGCAAAACTATAGCAAGATATTTAGATAATGCAGAACTTATAGCGGACAACAGAGAATATGTTACATATACAGGATATTTAGATAATGAGAAAGTCAGCGTAACTTCTACGGGAATAGGCGGTCCGTCTGCAGCTATAGCTATGGAAGAGCTTGTCAGGTGCGGGGCAGATACCTTTATAAGAGTGGGAACCTGTGGCGGAATAGATATAGAAGTTAAAGGCGGAGATATAGTTGTTTCAAACGGTGCAATCAGAATGGATGGAACAAGCAAAGAATATGTTCCGATTGAGTTTCCTGCAGTAGCAGATTTTGAGGTAACAAATGCGCTTGCAAAAGCAGCAGAAAAATTGAATGTTAAATATCATATTGGGGTAACCCAAAGCAAAGATTCTTTCTATGGTGAGCACGAACCTGAAAAAATGCCGGTTAGCTATGAACTTATAAACAAGTGGCAGGCATGGGAAAAGCTTGGCTGCAAGGCATCTGAAATGGAGTCTGCAACGTTATTTATTGTTGCAAGTTATCTGAGAAAAAGATGCGGAGCTGTATTGTTAGCTTTAGCAAATCAAACCAGAGAAAGAGAAGGCCTTGATAATCCTGTGGTACACGATATAGATGGTGCAATAAAGGTAGCTGTAGAAGCAATAAGAATTTTAATAGCAAAAGATAAGAAGTAAAACAAGAGGTGACAGCATCTATGAAAAGAGAAATATCAATAATAGGAATTATAGTCAAAAATTTATCAGCGGTAGACACTCTTAATAATGTTTTGCATAAATACAGCGAGTTTATAATCGGAAGAATGGGATTGCCGTATAAAGAAAGAGATATAAACTTAATAAGTATTTCTGTTGATGCGGATGTTGAAACTACAAACAGGTTAAAAGCTGAAATAGAGAGTGTACCGGAAGTTATCGCAAACTCTGTTTGTTATGATGTAGAATTTTAATGTTAAATAGTTTTTTAGATCTTATAGATAAGCTTGAAAAGAACGGCAGTCTTGATACAGAAGAATACAAAGAGCTGCTGAAGAGTTATAAATATCCGAAAGAACGCGATATTTTAGCAGCCAAAGCTTGTGAAAAAAGAAAGGCTATATATGGAGATAACATTTTTATAAGAGGACTTATTGAGATTAGCAATATATGCGGTAATGACTGTCTTTACTGTGGAATAAGAAGATCAAATAAGAATGTAACCCGATATAAGATGGATAAATCTGATATATTAAGCTGCTGTGAAAATGGATATTGCTTAGGGATTAAGACTTTTGTATTGCAAGGCGGAGAGAGCGGCTGTTTTAATGATGATGTTTTGTGTGATATAGTGCACAGCATAAAGGATAGATTTCCTGATTGTGCAGTCACTTTATCGTTAGGAGAAAAGTCGTATAAGAGCTATAAAAGACTGTTTGATTCAGGAGCTGACAGGTATTTGTTAAGGCACGAAACTATTGACAAAACCCATTATAAAAAGCTTCATCCTGAGAATATGTCGTATGAAAACAGAATAAGATCGTTAAATGATTTAAAAGAAATAGGCTATCAAACAGGTTCCGGGTTTATGGTAGGTTCGCCATTTCAAGATTTAAACCATATAGCAAAAGATTTGAAGTTTTTAGAAGACTTCAAGCCGCAAATGGTGGGCATAGGTCCGTTTATTCCGCATAAAGATACGATATTTGCAAAAGAACAGCCTGGCAGCACAGATCTTACATTGTTCTTGATTTCGCTTTTAAGACTGATTTTGCCAAGAGCATTGATTCCGGCAACTACAGCCTTAGCAAGCTTAGATAAAGATGGTTATAAAAAAGGAATTAAGGCAGGTGCAAATGTAATAATGATAAACTTAGCACCTGAAGGTTTCAAAGAAAAATACCAGATTTATGACGATAAGATTTGTGTAAGTGAGAAGCTGGCAGATAGTTTTGAGAATGTAAAAAGTATAGCAGAAGCTGAGAATATGAAGATTGCTTTTGATAGAGGAGATTATAAATTTGATGTATAGGTTTAGATTGGTGGTAGAAAAGTATTGAAAAAAAGCAGAAGTAATAAATTGCTTATAATTTTAGAAATAATATTTATTGTTGTTTT
>JAUMXZ010000019.1:0-15054 GCA_030528905.1 Clostridia bacterium
CCAATATTTTTTAAAACTCTGTTCCATTTTATTGTCTGCATACTCATAATACTTAGAGCCCACAAGTTCATTTGGCAAATACTGCTGACTTACATAGGCATTTTTAAAATCATGCGGATAATTATAGAACTGGCCCTTTAACGGGTTATCTTCTCCGTCGAAGTGTTTATTCTGCAGATGTCTTGGAATTTGGCCGGTATTACCGTTTTTGATATCCTCCATAGCCTGATTTATAGCCATATAGGCTGAATTTGACTTTGGGCAAAGGCAGACTAATATAACCGCATCAGCTAAAGGAATTCTTGCCTCGGGCATACCAAGCTGAAAAGCAGCATCGACACAGGATTTAACAATCGGGATTATTTGCGGATATGAAAGGCCTACATCTTCGCAGGCACACACCATAAGTCGTCTGCACACAGAGAACAGATCATCAGCGTTTAAGAGTCGCGCAAGATAATGAATTGCAGCATCCGGGTCAGAACCTCTCATAGACTTTTGAAAAGCTGATAAAAGATCATAATGCTCGTCATCTTTTTTATCATATTTCATACTGTTGTTTTTTATTATAGAAGCTGCTGTTTGAAAGTCTATAATTCTTTTATTGTTTTCTTTTGCAGCGCACAGATAACAAATTTCTAAAATATTTATAGCTTTTCTGACATCTCCTGCGCTGCTTGCTATACATTCAAGCGTCTTTTGCTGTATAGATATTTGCTCATTATTTTCATTTTCTAAAAATTTTACGGCTCTTATCAGAGCTTTTATTATATTTTCTTTTGATACAGTTTTAAATTCAAAAACCGTACTTCTGCTTAAAACAGCATTATAAACGGAAAAATAGGGGTTTTCGGAAGTTGAGGCTATCAGAGTTATTTTCCCGTTTTCCATATATTCAAGCAAGGTCTGCTGTTGTTTTTTATTAAAATATTGTATCTCATCTAAATACAGCAATATACCATTTAAGCCGCAGAAAGTCTTTGTATCGTTAAAAATATCTTTTAAGTCTGCTGTTGATGCAGTAGTGGCATTAAGCTTTCTGAATGTAAGCTTTGAATTTTTCGCTATAATTCTTGCTAAAGTAGTTTTTCCTGTCCCACAAGGCCCATAGAAAATCATACTCGGGATATTTTTGCTTTCAATTATACTTCTGAGAGGTTTATTTTCAGCTAAAAGATGTTCCTGTCCTACCACTTCATCTACGGTTTCTGGTCTTATTCTATCGGCTAAAACGGCCATTATGCTCATTCCTTACAAATAAGATATCAATAAAGAGGATATTTATTACAAATTTCTTCTACGCCTTTTCTGATTTTATCCTTACTTTCTTCAAAATTATCTATAGCTAATGTAATATATTCTGCAATTTTATCCATATCAGCTTCTTTTAAGCCTCTTGTAGTTACTGCTGCTGTACCGATTCTTATGCCGCTTGTAACAAATGGGCTAAGCGGCTCATTTGGTATAGTATTTTTATTTACAGTAATATAAACATCATCAAGGCGTTTTTCGAGTTCCTTACCGGTTATATTTCTTTCTCTGAGATCCATAAGCATCAGGTGGTTATCTGTTGAGCCGGATACAAGTTTATTATTTCTGGCAACTAAGCTATCAGCAAGAGCCTTAGCATTTCTGACAACCTGTCTTCCGTACTCTTTAAATTCAGGCTTTAAAGCTTCGCCAAAACATACAGCCTTTGCCGCAATTATATGCATAAGCGGTCCGCCCTGAGTTCCCGGGAAGATTGATTTATCTATAAGTTTTGCATATTTTTCCGGACATAGAATCATACCGCCTCTTGGGCCTCTTAAAGTTTTGTGAGTTGTAGTAGTAACAAAGTCTGCATATGGTACCGGGCTTGGGTGAACTCCTGCTGCGACAAGACCTGCAATATGGGCCATATCGACCATAAGATAAGCTCCGACCTCATCTGCAATATCTCTGAACTTTTTGAAGTTTATTACTCTTGGATATGCACTTGCTCCGCAAACTATCAATTTAGGTTTACATTCTTTAGCAAGTTTTAAAACTGCGTCATAATCTATGACCTGGCTTACAGGATCAACGCCATAGCTGACAAAATTATAATATTTGCCTGACATATTAACAGGAGAGCCGTGAGTCAGGTGGCCGCCCTCAGACAAATTCATTCCCATAACGGTATCGCCGTGCTCGAGAATAGAGAAATAGACCGCTAAATTAGCCTGTGCGCCTGAATGAGGCTGGACATTTGCGTGCTCTGCTTTAAAGAGTTCGCAGGCTCTTTTTCTTGCGATTTCTTCTACTACGTCGACACATTCACAACCGCCGTAATATCTTTTTGAAGGATAGCCTTCTGCATATTTGTTAGTAAGAACGCTTCCCATAGCAGCTAAGACTGCCTCTGAGACTATATTTTCTGAAGCTATCAGCTCAAGATTTCTTCTCTGACGAGCTAATTCACTGAGCATTGCCTGTGAGACTTCATTATCACTCTGTTCTAAAAATAAGAGATTTTCCTCTGCTATATTATTCATTTATAAACATCCTTTCTTTTTCCTGCAAAGTTTTACACATATAAGATATATTATACATTTTTCTTTAATAAATAGCAAATTTATTTTATAAAAAGTAAAAGGATATGAGTATTGCTATAAAAGCTACCCATATCCTTTTTATTATTTATCTGTTTTTAGTCGAACAGACATCATTTTATAGATTAAGAAATAATTTGACCTGCTGCTTCAACGAGTACTTTTGTGCAGGCATCTGCTTCTTCAGAAGTTTTGCCAACAGCTGTTACATAAGCTTTTATTTTTGGTTCTGTACCTGAAGGTCTGATAATAAGTTTGCAATCGCCCTCAAGACCATATTCAAGAACATTTGATTTCGGAAGGTCTAAGATAGTTTTTTCGCCTGTTAACAAGTCAATAGCCTCTGAAGCCTTATAGTCAACAGTTTTGATAACTTTAATACCTGCTACCTCTTTGAGTGGATTCTCACGTAAATTGTTCATAAGTGACTGCATTTTATCCATACCTGCAGCGCCTTCGAAAGCGAAGTTTAATGTAGTATTTTTGAAATAGCCATATTCTTCATATAGTCCATCGATTACATCACAAAGAGTTTTTCCTTGTTTTGCATAATATGCTGCCATCTCGCAAATAAGCATAGAGCCTACAACAGCATCTTTATCACGAACATAAGTACCTGCTAAGTAGCCATAGCTCTCTTCAAAGCCGAATACATAACGATACTCTTCATTTTTCTTTTCGAGTCTTAAGATCTGGTCGCCGATATATTTAAAGCCTGTAAGAACATTTTTAAGTTCACAGCCGAATCTTTCGCAGATTTTCTCGACTAATACGCTTGATACTATAGTTTTTACAGCTACTGGTTTTTCAGGTAAAGTGCCGTTAGCTTTTCTGCAGGAGAGGATATAGTTTGTAAGCATAATACCTGTTTCGTTACCGGTGAATAATCTTAGGCTGCCGTCTTTATTTTTAACTGCGATACCAACTCTGTCGCTATCAGGGTCTGTAGCAAGGATGAGGTCAGCGTTTTCTTTATCAGCAAGAGCGATAGCAAGTTCAAGAGCCTCTCTGATTTCCGGGTTAGGAGAAGGACAAGTTGGGAAATTTCCATCCGGGAGTTCCTGCTCAGGAACAACGATAACATCTTTGATACCGATTCTTGAGAGAACTTTTCTTACTAATTTATTACCAGCACCATTAAGAGGTGTATAAACGATTTTGAATGTTGAGCCTTCGCACAAGCCCGGGTTGATAGCTTGAGCCTGTACATTATCAAGATAAGTTTCATAGAGTGAATCCTCGATGAATGTAATCATACCTGATTTCAAGCCTTCTTCGAAATCGACTTTTTTGATATCGTTGAATATATCAACTTTTTGGATCTCGTCATATACGATATTAGCGTCTACATCTGTCATTTGGCAGCCGTCTGAGCCGTAGCATTTATAGCCGTTATATTTTGCAGGGTTATGACTTGCTGTTATCATAATACCTGCCTGACATTTAAGCTCTCTTACAGCGAAAGAAAGAACAGGAGTAGGTTGTAATTCAGTTGAGATAAAAGCTTTAACTCCGTTTGCAGCTAAGACAGCAGCACATTCTTTTGCAAAGACATCTGCTTTAATTCTTGAGTCATAAGCTATAGCAACGCTTGGGTTTTCATATTTTTCGTTTAAGTAATTAGCAAGACCTTGTGTTGTTCTTGCGACGGTATATATATTCATTCTGTTGCATCCGGCACCGATGATACCTCTAAGGCCTGCTGTACCGAATTCTAATTCTTTATAAAATCTTTCATATATCTCGTCTTCGTTACCTTCAATTGCAGCGAGTTCTTTTACGAGATCTTCGTCCTGGGTAGCATTAGCTTTCCATAATTGATAAAGTTCATTTGTTGCAGTTGACATAAACATCCACCTCTTAATATAAATTGCACAAAAGTTCATATAGATACGAATTTATGCTTAAACATATATTACCATATTGACATCATTTTTTCAATATCATTAACATATATTTTACAAAATTTTAGACTTTAGTAATTTCTATGCATAAGTTTTTTGAACATAAAAGCGTTAGCATCTTTTTCTTCTTTGTCGTCTAAAATCGGAAGGCTTATACTCTTTGAATATTTTTTCTCCAGTGCATTTTTTATAAGGTAGTCGCAGACCTGAGGGTTTTTAGGCAGCAGCGGCCCATGCAGATAAGTTCCGATTACATTTTTATACATAACTCCCTCGCACTTATCATCATTACCATAGCCGTAAAGCACTTTTCCAAACGGCTTATAATTATTTATAAAAGTTCTTCCCAAGTGGTTTTCAAAGCCGACAATGGGCATAGACCAAAGTTCATTTTTGAGAATTATATTATTTATCAATCTGTGGCTGCCTGTTTTTGTATAGATATCAAGTATTCCTAAAGCTTCTATATCACCTTTATCTGTCTGATAGTATTTACCAAGCAGCTCAAGCCCTTCACATATAGCTATTAAGACTCCGCCGTTTTCGACATAGGCTTTAAATTCGTCTTTGACAGCTTTTAGCTTTTGGCACACAAGATATTGTTCCTGTAAAGCTCCGCCGCCTAATAATACTATATCAAGGCCTGAAAAGTCGACCGTATCGTTATATTCAAAAGTCACAGTTCTGACATTTATATTTCTTAATCTGCAGCGTTTTTCTATGCATTTTATATTTCCTCTGTCGCCGTAAAGGTTTAACAAATCAGGATACAAGTGTCCTATAACTAAGCTATACTCCTCACCTTTTTTCATTTTGCTCCTCCTCAAGTTGTTTTATAGCTGTCCTTGTTGATAACAGTGCTGTAAAATTGACAATGACATAAAGGTTTTTGCATCCGTTTAAGACTTTTTCTCTTATAGCTTTATCTATATCATCTTCTGCTTTTGCGTTTATATCTTCGTATTTTAATCTTAGCAGCATATCTTTATTTCTGATTCCTGACACTGTTATGGAATTGACACTTGGGTCTGAGAGCTTCAAAAAGTCGACATCCCAAATCCAGGTAACATCTATTCCGTCCTGGTCTTTATCATTTACTGATATTATTATATCCTTTTTAGTCTTATCCTGCATAACCGCTGCAATACTCTGATTAAAGCCTGCGGGATTTTTGGCAAGATTAAGATTTACTTTTGTATCATATATTTCAAATAATTCCATTCTTCCGTTGCCGGGGTTATAATTATCGAGCATTTTCTGGAAATTGTTAAGTTTTTCGCCCGATTGGCTAAGAGCAGTAAAGGCTGCAAGTATATTATATATATTGTAAAATCCGCGATAATCAGCTCTTAATTTTATTCCGCTCACACTAAACTCTATATAGTCCTGACAATATATATCTTCTGCATTATAATCTATATGAGGTCTTTTAAAGCCGCATTTGGGGCACGAATAATCTCCGAGCTGGCTGTAATGATAGAAATTATAATCTAATTTCTCGCCGCACAACTTACAAAACTTGCCCTCTATTACCTGACTTTCGTTTTGATTTCCGCTATACTCCTTATTTACTCCGTAAGTTATATAGCTGTTTTTATTAGCTGTTACCATAGAAGTTGATACCACTTCATCAGCATTTACTATTATTTTCATATCTGGTACTGCTTTTATAGCATCTGATAAAAGCTGAGCCGTTGCATCTTCTTGGCCATACCTGTCAAGCTGGTCTCTGAAAAGGTTTGTAATGACCATAAAATCAGGTTTAATATGCGGAAAGACTATTTTTGCAGAAGCCTCATCAACTTCTATACAGGCATAATCCGCATCAAGAGTTCCGTTTTTATCAGCAGCTAAAACAAAAGCTGCAGCGACACCGTTTAGCATATTTGCGCCTGTGTGGTTACAGATAACCTTGTTGTCTTCCAGCTCAAGTGCTGAGCATATCATCTTATTTGTAGAGGTTTTTCCATTTGTTCCGCATACTGCATAAATTTTCTTTTTAACATCAGCTGAGAGCTCTTTTAAAATAGAGGGATAAATAAGCATTGCGACTTTTCCTGCCCAGGTAGCACCCTGTTTACCAATACGCTTTGAAACAGCACAGACTAATTTTGCAGCATTGATTGCTAAAACTCTTCTTATTTTCATAATCCATATTCCTTCTTAATTAAGTAAAAATTTTATTAAGTACATCTATAACATTCATATCTCCATATACTGTCATATCATTTTGGTTGTATTCATCTTTGTATATAAACGAGAACAATAAGTTTTTATTCGTATGTATACTTGCATTTGCACTATTCAAACGATCGCTTTTATAATAAAGCATAACACCGTCATCAAATTCCACACAGTAATTTTCGTCCATATCTTTTATGTAGAGATTGAAAGTGAAGTCTTGTTTTTGTGCTTCATCTTTATTAACTTTCGAGCTTAACAGGTCTAAAATTCCATCGACTGTCATCTTATCTCTTATTGATGGATCTATAATATACACACTGTCGTCCTGGTTTACTTGACCTCTTAGTTCTTGAGCGTAGGTTAAATATAAATTTCTATCTACACCGCTCTCGCTAAGATAAGCAAGTTGTTCAAGGGCATCAGCACACAGATATTTTGCCTGTTCATCATTTGGGTCATCAAGTATCAACAATTTGGTTATCTCACACACCCACTGATATTCACCTTTGTCAAAGTCCTCTTTTGCCTGTTTTAATATCTTATCTTTATCATCGCCCATATACTCAATAAATTTTCTTGCTTTTTTATCATCGGGCATACAGGATATTTTGGTAAAGTCTACTATATAGTCCTTCATATACAAATCATATACATTCTCAGCACAATTTTTTACCGTTTGGCTGTATTGTCTGAGATACCACACCTTATTAAGATCCTCAGGCAAACGCATATTATCAAGTATCTCACTTTTGCTAAGGCCTTGGTTAATTCCGTACACCGTCTGGTCGTGTATATACTTATATGCCTTTGCGGTATCTTTTATATATAAAGTTGCGCCATCATTTCCCTTATGAGGCCAGTTATGAGCTTGCACTACTGTAGATAAGGCATACTGATATTTTGCTAATGTGTCGAGTAAGAACTTTGCCCACTGATTCGGATCATAATTTTTCCCTGAAGCTAAATCAAATAAGTTCTGTAAACTTGAACCTGCATTTTCTGCAAGATAGAGTACTCCGCGATCTTTTATAAAGACATTCATAAAATTAGTGCCGTCCATATTTTCAAGAGAGAACTCAAGCTCCACTGAATTTATACTAATTGTTTTATCTTCCTCGATATATACATTTGGTGAAACATACATAACGCTTGAACCGCTATAGGCAGAAAGTCCGTTGCCTACAGACAAGGCGCCTTTTTGAGAATGTTCAATATAGTGTCCGTTTTGGTACGCATTTAATTTAGCTTTTTCCTCTGGTAACACTTTATACTGATCCATTACATTTTCTTCAAATCCTGATGGAGCGATGATATCAAAAGACTGATTAAAATGCTCTTTATTCAGATTAACAAGCGCCTGTATTCCGCCCCAGCAATCAACAGACGGAGTAGTCAGTATCACAGAAAGAATTGGCCTTACTCCGATATCTCTGTATATAAGCTGCATAGCAGCACTTGCACATTCAATATTGCTCATTGGATTTATAACTATATAGCCCTCATCTTTTGCAATAACCGTAAGGTTTGTCACATCATAGCCTCTGACTTGGTACAAAAAATCCTCCTCGACTACAAACAGGCCGTAATATTTATTAAGCTGTGAGTTGTTCCACAAACTTGGGTTGACTTCATCAGGTGATGGTTTCAGGTCGTTTATAAAGCTGTAACCTTGTTGACTAAATGTAATATCTCCGTTTTCATTGACAATTTGTATAACTTCCGGGTTATCAAGGCAATCCATTTGAGCGAGCATTACCTCATCTTTGTCGTTAAAATTGAGCATATCATATATTTTTTTATTAGCTGCTGCTGTAAAACCGGCAGCGGCTTTTTTCTCATTATCAGATATTTTTCCATTATTCTGGCAGGCTGTCAAAAGAAGGAAAGAAGCTGCGAATATAAAGCAAAGTAACTTTTTAAATTTCATAAATTATTCCACCCGATTTATCATTTTATCACAAGCCGTATTCATAAGGGTTTTAGCTATTGGTCCTGCGGTTGAATATCCATATCCACTATTTTCCACGACCACAGCAAAAGCAAGCGGACAATCATTTCTTGATGAAAAGCCTATCATCCAGCCATTTGGGTTTTTGTCTTCACCTACTTCGCCGGTTCCGGTTTTAGCACAGACTTCAAGTTCAGGAAACATTGAGTCGCCGTAATTGTTCTTAACTGTATATCTCATCATATCTTTAATTTTATTTGCCGTTTCGTTGCTTAAATATCTTTGCTGCGGCTGAGAATAGCCAACATAATTATTATATTTTGCTGCTGATGTAATTTTCTCAACCATATAAGGTGTAGATGCTATACCATTATTAGCAACAGCGCCCATAATAATTGCCATATGCAGTGGATTTGTAAGCACAGTATGCTGACCTGAGCCTGACCACGCAAGCTGATTATCTGTTGCATCTTTGACATCATATACACTTTGGGCTAAGGCTATGGAATCGACATAAATTGGGCTGTTAAATTTCATATCTTCTGCCTGCTTTGTCATTTTGTCTTTTGACAATTCTAATGCAAGCTGAGCAAACGCTACATTACACGACTGCGACATAGCTTCTTTAAAGCTTATATTTCCGTGTGCCTGTACACAAGTTATTTTATCATTACCCACAGTATAAGAGCCCTGACAATTAAAAGTTCTTGAATCTATATCTTTTATATTTTCAATAGCTGCAGCACAGGTTACGACTTTAAAAATTGAGCCTGGGGTAAGTGAAGATGAGAGGCATTTATTAAGATACACTCCGTCATAGGAGGAATTATCTTTTATGTTTTCATACACAGGCGGGTTTGCCGGGTCATAAGAAGGGGTTGAAACCATACATAAAATTTCGCCTGTTTTATAATTATAAATAACTGCTGCCCCGTTTCGCTGACCAAACAGGCTATATGCCTGACTGCACAGCTGAGAATCAAGAGTGAGGGTAATATCGCTTCCTGAACCAAATATGCCCGCAGTTGTAAGGCCTGTTATAAAGTTATAGCCTATCAAGTCTGCTCTATATGAATTTTGCACTGCTGTTGATATAAACTTAGTATTATCACCGACCGTATGTAAAGTAGAGATTCTTATATTTTGGTTGTCGTGATAAACTCTCTTGCCGTTGACAGTCTGAGCTAATACAGCGCCATTTCTGTCTATTATTTTACCCGCCATTGAAAGTGATCCTGTTTGGGCTATATGCTTATTTATTGCGTGAGTTGCCCATATATTTCCGTTTGTAAAAATTTTAGCTGTAAAAAGTACAAGTCCGAATATAAAGGCAACCGAGAGTATGTATATTATAATTGATCTGAAACGAATACTTTTCACTTTTTTCCTCCTTAGAGTATCACAAGTTCTTTTTCTACGCTTGTCAGGTTTTCAACGGAGTCATTTTTTATAAGGATCATATCCTCTATTCTCACTCCGAACTTGTTTTCGATATATATTCCCGGCTCTACTGTCATTATCATTCCCGGCAATAATACAGTATCATCTTTTGAAGAGAAGCTTGGGCTTTCGTGAATTTCAAGGCCGAGTGAATGACCTGTAGCGTGGCCAAAGCAGCCTTCAAAGCCCTGATTGTAAATATAATCTCTTGCTGTTTTGTCTATCTCTGAGCATTTAACTCCTGCACTTGCTTTTTTTAATGCTTCCTGTTGAGCCTTTAAGACTATATTATAAACATTTTTCTTTTCTTCGCTAATAGTTTTAAACGCAACAGTCCTTGTCATATCGCTGCAATAGCCCTCAAAGCAGGCGCCTATATCCATAGTTATCAAGTCGCCCTTTTTTAGCTTTTTGTCTGTTGGCACACCGTGAGGTAATGATGTATTTTCTGCGAATATAGTTATCAAATCAAACGCTGTTGTCTTAGCTCCGTTTTTTCTCATTATAAACTCTATATTCAAAGCAAGTTCTTTTTCGCTCATTCCCTCATATATATTTTCCAAAGATTTCAAAAAGGCATATTCTGTTATCTTTTGGGCTTGTTTTATCTTGTATATTTCTGATTCTGTTTTGATTTTTCTTAAATCGTATATGGCATTATCAAGAGTCAAATCTTTTATCAGGTCAATTTTTAATTTCTCCAGTTGTTCAGAAAATTTACAAGCCATATACAGTGATATATTTTTCTGTTCGCAAAAGACAGTTTTTATATTATTCTTTTTTAATAGATCACAAAAGGTTTTAAAAAAGTCCGAATACAACACAACATCGATATTATCAACAGAATTTTTAGCAGCCTCAAAGTATCTGAAATCCACTAACAGGTATGACTTCTCACAGAATATAAGCAAAGCTGCGCTCGAGGCATTAAAGCCGGAGAAATACAGCCTGTTGACATTAGAATATATAAGCAGTGCTTCGTTAGTTTTCAGGTTAAGACTATTTTTAAGTCTTTCTATATTATCATTTGACATAGCTTTACCTCTTAGAGCCATTCTTTTAAAGCGTTTAAGGCCAACATATAGCTAAGTTTTCCGAAGCCGCTGATATAGCCCATACAAGCACAGGCTATTACGGATTTAGATCTAAACTCTTCTCTTGAGAAGACATTTGACATATGGACTTCTATACACGGATATTTTGCGCAGGCTATGGCATCTCTTAAAGCATAGCTATAGTGAGACAAAGCGCCGGCATTTATGATTGCACCACTGACTTCGCCTGAGAGGCTGTGGAGTTTATCTATCAGGCGGCCTTCACAATTTGATTGAAATATTTCCGTTTCAAAGCCTAAGTTCTTAGCATAATGCTGTATTTGACTGTTTATACTTTCAGCGGATTCTTTTCCGTATATTCCTCTGTCATAATCAATAATTTTATTCAGATTGGGTCCTTGTAAAATCAAAATTTTCTTTGACATCAAATACTCCTTTATAAAAATCTACATTATCTTCTTATTTTTACTCTGCTTATTTTCAGTTTGCTTCTGAAAAACATTTCTATTTGTTTTCTTATAAAAGAAAAATTATATGGATTATCTGATCTGGAATTAACCAGAATTGACTTCATATTTGCAAATTTCCCGCATAAGACATCAGTAAAAAGCTGGTCTCCGATTATTAGGCAGTTTTCAGATTTCGCTTTACTTTCAACTAATCTGTTTTTTGCTCTTAACGCCTTAAACGGCAATGGTTTTTCAGCAAACGACACAAACGGCACTCCGAACTTGTCCGCTATAGTTTTAACTCTGCCGCTAAAATTGTTAGACAGCAGCACTACCTCTATTTTTTCATTCAGGACCTTAACAATCCAATCTTTAACATCTTTAAACGGTATAGCAGAATCCTGTTTTGCCAGTGTTCCATCGACATCCAAGAAAACAACCTTTATACGCATTTCCTGCAGAAGTTCTACAGGTATATCTTCTATAACATTAAAAAAGAATGTTGGTTTTAAAAAACTGATATCTAACACTCCCAACTTTTTTGTATACATTATCTACACATTATACCACAATCATTTTATAAAGTCACTAAAAATAAAAAAATCTGCATAAACTGCTAACTTTACATATATTTTGATTTTCTATGCACTTTTTGACAGCACAAAAAGTATTATAAATATAAGAATAATTTTGGTGGTGATTCATTTGGATAATCAAAAATTTGACAACCTAATAAAAAAACACAGCAGTAATATGCTTAGTATGTACAACAAAGCAAACTCTGATAACGTTCAATCGGATTCTGATGAGTTTAAGGCTCTGTCTGACACACAAACGGCAAATCAGATAACAGCTAATGATGATAGTAAAACCTACGAGCAATTTTTAGAAGATAACCAAAACACAGGCACATTAAAAGTACAGGTTTCAACAGGCGAACAAAGCCTGCCGATAGCAGGAGCAAAGGTGAGTATAAGAAAGAAGCTAAAGGACGGAATAAAAGTTTTTTCCCGCACAGTAACTGATGAAAACGGTATATCGGATAAAATCGTGCTCAGAGCGCCTGACAGGAAACATTCTCTTGATTCTGATGACCCTGTGAGCGCCTATGCTTCTTATGAGATACTTGTTACACATCCCTACTTTGTGCAGCAGACGAATTTGAACTGTCAGATTTTTGACGGTATAAAATCAATTCAGCTTATGAATATGGCTCCATATGACACAGTAAGTGAGAAATCAAAGAAAGGAGCGAACTAAATAATGCCGCTAAAACCATTTGTGCCTGAATATATAGTAGTACACTTGGCTAAACCTGAAGAAGCTGCTGAAAATGTCCGTGTAAGCTTTACAGACTATATAAAAAATGTCGCCTCAAGTGAAATATATCCAACCTGGCCGGAAGCTTCATTAAGAGCTAATATATTAGCCCAGATAAGTTTTGCTTTAAACAGGATCTACACTGAATGGTACAGGAGTATGGGTTATGATTTTGATATTACAAGCTCTACTCAATACGATCAAAAATTCATAAAGAACCGTGATTTTTTCGATAGTGTTGTTAAGATAACAGATGAAATTTTTAATAACTATGTTGTAAAACAGGGACAGATAAACCCCTACTTCACGCAGTATTGTGACGGTAAGACTACGACCTGCGAGGGACTTTCTCAATGGGGCAGCGTGTATTTAGCAAACGAGGGTTATATTCCCTATGAAATTTTACAATACTACTATGGTGACGACATAAACATTGTCTACAACGCACCTGTAAGACCTAATATTCCTTCATATCCCGGCAGACCTTTAAAAGTGGGCTCAAGCGGAAATGATGTTACAATAATAAAAAGAGAACTAAACAGAATAGCTAAAAGCTACCCTTATATTCCCAAAATAAGTCCGATAAATCCGGTTTTCACCCCTGCTGTCAAAACATCTGTAGAAAGGTTTCAAGAGGTCTTTAACCTTGAAGTCGACGGCATAGTCGGCAAAGCCACCTGGTATAAAATAAAGTTTATATATTCCTCTGTAAAAAAACTCGCCGACTTATATTCAGAGGGTCTAAAGCTTGAGGATATATCAACTCAATATAGCTCTGAAATAAAAATCGGCGATACAGGCGATGAAGTTTATGTTATACAATACTATTTAGCTGTTATAGCTTATTTTGATGAATTACTGCCTGTCATAGCAGTAGATGGAATTTTCGGTCAAAAAACCGAAGAAGCGGTAATAGCATTTCAGGAACAATTCGGGCTCAACGCTACCGGCGTAGTCGAAAAAAACACCTGGAACACTATAACAGACATATACGATAAAACGCTAAACGATGTCCTTCTTTTATTCCCTGATATACGAGATGAACTATACCCCGGCAGAGTTTTAAGCTTTGGTATGCAGGGTATAGATGTAAGGAGTCTGCAAAAGTTTATAAACTTAGCCGCTGATAAAAACGCTTACATTCCAAAGCTTTCCGCTGACGGAATTTTCGGGCCTGCCACAGAAAATGCAGTACGAATAATACAATCACGAAATCAGCTTTTAGCAAACGGTATTGTTGGCCCGCTTACCTGGAATAAGATAATCAGTCTTTCAAAAGATTAAAGTTTATTCTGTTCTCAATGCAACTACCGGATCTTTTTTAGCAGCACTACGAGATGGAATTATACCTGCTAACAAGGTCAAAAGCACACTTATTATAATCAGCGTTATTGCTATTGGCAACGGCAAGTTGGCGTTAAGAGTTTGTATACCGGTAACATTATGAAGAATAATGTTTATAAATATACACAGGATATATGTTATTATTATACCCAATAATCCTGATATAAATCCAATGATAACAGTTTCAGCATTAAACATACTGGAAACGTTCCTTTTTGATGCGCCTATGGCTCTTAATATGCCTATTTCCTTTGTTCTTTCCTGGACTGAGATTAAAGTAATAACTCCTATCATAATAGAAGACACTATCAAAGATACAGCGATAAAGGCTATCAAAATGTAGGTAATAGCATCTATTATAGTTGTTACTGATGACATTATAAGTCCGACATAGTCCGTATAGCTTATACCGGAAAGTTCGTCTGCCTGATCATTATAATCATCTATGGCTTTTTTTACTGCCTCTTTATCTGCAAACGTTGACGAATACAGATTTATAGTAGATGGTTTATCAAGGTCTGCATAGCCAAGTTTTGTTAGATTATCCTCATAATTTGATTTAGAAAACTCAAGGACTTCATCATAATATTTTGCACATTGTTCCTCAGAAAAGGTGTCAAGAGCCATATTGAGCGCTTGTATCAGCTGTTCTTGATTCATCATAGAAAGTTGCGCTGATACATTTTGGGCATATTGTTCTTCATATGCCTTGCTTATTGACTCTGTAAACAACTGATTAAGTTCTTCATCGCTCATAGAATCAAGATACTTCGTTACATCATTTTCACTCATATTCATTATTTCAGAACATTGTTCTAACATAAATTTTATTTCTTT
>JAUMXZ010000019.1:15064-19546 GCA_030528905.1 Clostridia bacterium
TAGAAAGGGCTGATTTAAGCTGTTGTTTAAGATCTTCTGTAGTTGAGCTCTGTATAGTCTGGTTTACAAAAGCATCTACTTCCTGATCTGATGGTATACTCATAATCTGTATATACTTTTTAGCTTTATCCTCATTACCAAGTGAATTTATATAATTTTTAAACTCCGCTGTTTTCTGAGAGTTGTCAAGATTTTCGCCTGTTTCTTTGAAGGGTAATCCGGTTATAACATCAACAGAGTTGTTTTCAAGCTGCTCTTTTACGACATCGGATTCTTTAGCTTTATTTATAATATATTTGGTCAGCTCATTTGTATAACCTATACTTCCCTTGAGCATAGCAGATGAAGTATTTTCATTTGGCTTGATTATTCCGCTTACTTTAAGTGATAATCCATTATCATAAAGATATTTCATACCTGTCTGAGTATCTCTTAAATCTGTATATTCTCCGGTAGAATCGTTATATTTAAAGCAATCGGATTTTAAAACAGTTCTATATTCCATACTGCAGATTTCCTCATAGGACCACGATTTAGATTCATTATCTACAGTTGTTTTGTCCTTTGCAGCTTTTACTATTTTATCTATTTCATCTTTTGATTTTAGTCCGAGTGCATATAAAGTCAAATCGTTAATTTCATTGTTTTCATCTAACACTATGACAACCTCATCATATTTAGAGGGCCAGCTTCCATAAACAACATCATATTGTTTTTTCAAAATCGGATTTATCAGTTCGCCATCATTTGCAACTAAAATCTCCTGCCATATTGAAGTCCCCGTACTCATAATTTCCTGTGCCGGAGAATTTGATGCAGCACTGTTACTCATAGATGAAATTGTCGCTGAATCCATTCCCATATATTCAAACATAATATCCTGCATAATAGTAGTTGCGTCAGAATGTATTATTTGTCCATCTGGGCTTTTTGTGTAGATTATCATATCCGTATCATAGGTATATGACACAGCGCTTATCGCATTACTAAGTCCTGTCGGACTGTTTTCATCCGCTCGTTCTTTTTCAAGATATGCCTTAAATGACTTCAAATCATTTTCTTTGTCTTCAGCAGAATTTATAGCATTGACCATATCTGAAAGCATTGATTTTTGATATACCGCATCATTTGTATGCTCTTGTTCAGACTCAGCCTGCCCCATAAATTTTTCAATTAAAGTACTGATATCCGTATGCTGTGCTTCTAATGTCAAAGGGTATGCTGATAATGTTTCTTCCTGAATCGCATCTATATAGTCAGTCGTACCCTGAGAAACCGCAAAAACCAAAGCAATACCTATAATACCTATTGAGCCGGCAAAAGACACAAGTGCTGTTCTTCCTTTTTTTGTGAGCAGATTCTTTAACGATAATATAAATGCCGTAGCAAAATTCATTGAGGGGCGTTTGTTCTTTTTGTTTTCTAAAGTTTCATTATCTTCTTGATCTTTTTTGTCATCTTTTTCTGCTAAAACCTCATCCCCCGTTCTATAGTCAGCTGTAATTTCGCCGTCGAGAATGTTTATAATTCTTGTAGAATATTTGTTAGCTAAATCAGGATTATGGGTTACCATAATTACAAGACGCTTTTTAGAGATCTCTTTTAAAATATCCATAACCTGAACACTTGTTTTCGTATCAAGTGCTCCTGTTGGTTCATCTGCAAGAATTATATCAGGGTCATTAACTATAGCTCTTGCTATAGCTACTCTTTGCATCTGTCCGCCGGACATTTCGCTTGGTTTTTTATGAATTTGATCTTCAAGACCGACTTCTTTTAAAGCTTCTATTGCCCTTTTTCGTCTATAACTTTTGGATGCACCTGAAAGTGTCAGAGCAATTTCGACATTTTGCAAAACTGTCTGATGAGGAATAAGGTTATAGCCCTGAAATACAAATCCTATAGAATGATTCCTGTAGGCATCCCAATCTCTGTCTTTGAATTCCTTGGTAGATTTCCCATTTATTATGAGGTCACCTTTTGTGTAATTATCAAGGCCGCCTATAATATTAAGAAGCGTAGTTTTGCCGCAGCCGGAAGGTCCAAGTATAGAAACAAATTCACTTTCCCAAAACTTAATACTTACATCTTTTAACGCGTGTACATCTTCTCCTGCTGTATACACTTTTGTGATATTTTTTAACTCAAGCATTTTTTACACCCCTTTGACTAAAAATCAGATCGATACCTCCATCGTAGCCTTATATGCAGCAAAATTAAACTTTCGTTTCATTTTCAGCGCATCATTTATGTCATAATCAACAAGTCGTCCTTTTTTCATCGCTACTACACGATTACTTTTACCCTCAAGCAGCAGCTTTACAGCTAAATTACCCATTTCTCCGGCATAAACTCTGTCAGTCAGCGTTGGTGAGCCGCCTCTTTGAACATGGCCTAAAATCGTTATCATAGTGTCAAGCCCTGTTTCATACCTGATAATGTTTGCTATCTCCTGCGACTGCCCAACTCCTTCTGCTATGACAACTATAAAATGCTTTCTGCCCTTGCCCTGACTCATTTTGATTCTCTCAACTACATCTTTCTTTATATCAAACTCTATTTCAGGCACTAATATCACAGTCGCTCCCGCTGCAATACCGGTCAGAAGCGCAATATCTCCGCATTTTCTTCCCATAACCTCTACTATACTGCACTTGTCGTGCGATTGAGCTGTGTCTCTTATCTGGTCAGCCATCTTCATTGCTGTATTAGTTGCGGTGTCAAAGCCTATTGTGTACTCGCTGCACGCGATATCATTGTCAATAGTACCCGGTATTCCAATACACGGCACTCCTGCGTTTGAAAGCTTTGATGCGCCTCTGAATGACCCGTCTCCACCTATTACTACCACTCCGTCAATCTCTAAGTCCTTACAAGTCTGTACCGCCTTTGCTATGCCTATATCCGTTTTAAATTCCGAACTCCTGGCTGTATATAAAATTGTTCCGCCTTTATGTATTATATCCGATACACTCCTGAGGTTTAATTCTATTACGTCTCCGCTGATTAAACCCTGATAGCCTCTTTTTACACCTATAACCTCTAATCCATTTGAAATCGCCGTTCTGACTACTGCCCTTAATGCCGCGTTCATTCCCGGCGCGTCGCCTCCACTTGTAAGTACCGCAATCGTTTTCATAAATAGCTCACTTCCTATCTTGAGTATAAAAAGAATTTTAAACCTTTAAATTATTATGCCACGCTTGTTTTAATTTATCAATAGTTCTTTTAAAAAAACAAAAACAGACCCACTTAAAGTGAGCCTGCCTGTGTGAAAATATTTAATTTATAAAACAAAACAAATTAGTTTCTGATTTGCTCATAGAAAAGTGCTCTTGCTTGAAAATTATATGGGTAAACCCAAAGTGATCCAATACCACATACCAATGAACCTACAAAGTACCAGCCAATGAAGCTAAGGTCAAGAACAAACAGCTTCCATTTGTAGCCCTTCATCATCTCTCTGCTCTTGGTAATGCACTCATTCCATTTGAGATCCGGATTGTCAATAGCAATATAATAAGCCATTGAATATGAATAAAGCTTAATTATTCCCGGTATTACAAAAAGACAGCTCCAAAGGAAAATAAGTATTCCGCCAACAAAGCCAATCAGGAAATTACGGCCCGGTTGCTCATTAAAGCCTGAGAAAAGCTCTCCAACTTCCATTTCTTCTTCGTCTGAAGCTTTTCTTGCATTATCTAAGAAAGCTCTGCAAAAACCAAACTCAAGGAAAAAGGCAAGAAACGGTACTGAACTTATTAAAGAATAAAGAAATCCTATAAGTACACCCTTAACCCAATTAGATGTAAAAATTCCACTTCCTAATTTCTCTTTAGCTAACTGTTTTATCGCGGCTCTATCATAACCCATAAAACACACCTCCAAAATTCATTCTAAGCAGCAACTTGCCACCTTTAATGCCTTAATTTTATCATTACAATAATCTCAAGTCAAGAAAATATATTGTAACTTGCCGGTTACAATATATGACAAAGAAACAGACACCCGGATAATTCCGAGTGCCCGTTTTTTATGTTATCTGAAATCTTAAACTAAAATCTCAGACTAAATTCATTTTAGTGTACTATTGTACCCAAACACCGTTTGCATCTACTGTGTAGCCATCAGGTGTAGTAGTGTTCTTTAACATCATACCACTTGCTGTGTCGAAGTAGAACCAGTTAGCTCCGCCTGACCAGTTGATGAACTGCCAGCCTGTTTGCATTACGCCGTCTTCGTTAGCAAACCAGAAATAGTCTCCGAGTTGAATCCAGTTTGTGTACATTACGCAAGTTCCATTGATTGCATCAAAGTAGAACCATTGTCCTTCCCATCCTGGGATATCATTTGCCCAACCTGATTTAGCAAAACCAGTTGTTTGGTCAAAGTAGAAGCATTTTCCGTCCCATCCTGGGAGATTGCCTACCCAACCTGTGAGCATTGCGTCATCTACGAAGTAACGCCATTTTGAACCTACTT
>JAUMXZ010000079.1 GCA_030528905.1 Clostridia bacterium
AAATTATATAAGACACATAATGATAATATGGTCAACGGGATAAAAGATTTATGTAAAATGGCTGATTTAATAGTACCAAATTACACAGAGGCGTGTTTTCTGACAGGAAATGACTACAGATATGATGAAGATGATGAGCTGCGAACAGAAGAAATGGCTAAAAGTCTGTTAGACTTAGGCTGTAAAAATGCATTACTAACAGGAGTTCATATTTTAGAAAATAAGCTTTTATCGGTTTTAAGCTCGAAACAGGAAGCCATCAGGTATTATGAAGACAGCTTACATTTTAACTTTTTCGGTGCAGGTGATATGCTGGCAAGTACGGTTTTGGGTTATATTCTAAAAGGTATGCAGATTAAATCAGCAATAAGACCGGCACTTAGCTTTATGCAGCAGGTAGTAAGGGGCAGTATTGTAAACAACGGTCTTAAATTTTTAGATTTAAAGTTTGAGGACAAGCTTAAATATTTAGCAGATGAAAGCAAACTAAGCGGATAAGGGATGGTAATATTTGAAAAAATATACAGAGTTATTTATCACTTTTTTCAAAATAGGTTTGTTTACCTTTGGCGGCGGCTATGCTATGATACCACTCATACAAAATGAGGTGGTGCAAAACAAGAAATGGATATCAGATGAAGATGTAATTGACATTATAGCTATATCAGAATCGACTCCGGGCCCGATAGCGATAAACTGTGCTACATTTATAGGCTATAAAGTTGGCGGAGTATTAGGGTCGTTTTTTGCAACTTTTGGAGTAGTATTACCGTCATTTATAATCATCACATTGATATCGTCTTTGCTCAACGAGTTTGGGGACTATAAAGTGGTAAAATATGCTTTTTACGGGATAAAAGCAGGAGTATTGGCGCTTGTGATAAAAGCCTGGTGGACTATGTACAAAAAGGTAAAGAAGGATATTATGTCATATATATTGATGATAGCAGCCTTTGTAGCAGTAGCTGTTTTTGACATAAATGCCTTGATTGTAATACTGTTTTGTGCGATTATAGGGGTTATATCTTCCTTAGTTATAGGGAGGAGAAAAAGATGATATTTCTTGAATTATTATTTACATTCTTTAAAATAGGGCTTTTTACTTTTGGCGGCGGCTATGCGATGATAGCATTGATACAGTCAGAAGTTTTGGGAAAAGAATGGATAACGCAGTCTGAATTGATAGACTTTATAGCAATAAGCGAAAGCACACCCGGTCCGTTTGCAATAAACATAGCAACATTTATAGGTAATGAGTTAGCAGGTATATTGGGTGCGGTGTTTGCAACATTAGGAGTAGTGCTTCCGTCATTTATAGTTATACTGATAGTTGCAAAATGTTATGACAGATTTAAGAAAAGCAAATTAGTAAAGGGATGTATGTCAGGGTTAAAGCCGGCAACAATAGGTCTTATAGCAGCAGCGGTTATTTCTATAGCAAGTGCAGTGTTTATAAAAGACAGTTTTTCGTTTGAGATTTTTTCATCGCCAATGACATATGTATCGCTGGGGATATTTATTTTAATGACGATTTTGATATTTAAGATAAAGAAGTTAAGTCCCATATATATAATATGTTTATCAGGGTTAATAGGAATAGTATTTGGATATATGCTTGACTTTTCATTATAATAATGATATAAAAAGAAAAAACTCATCATATATATGATGAGTTTTTGTTGTGAGTGAGCCTATAAGCCGAGTTCTGTTAAAGACAGCCATCTATCTTGGCTAAGTGTTGCCACAATAGCTCAGTGCCACCTGTTTGGACACATCGGGCCGATGTAAAAAGAGTCCATTATACGGTGTTGCTCCGGATAGGGTTTACAGGGTCATAAAGTTTCCAATATGACCGGTGAGCTCTTACCTCGCCTTTCCACCCTTACCGATAAATTAAGTATCGGCGGTATATCTCTGTTGCACTTTCCCTAGGGTCGCCCCCGGCGGCGGTTAGCCGTTATCCTGCCCTGTGGAGCTCGGACTTTCCTCGCGTACTACCTTTAGGTATGTACCTGCGGCTGCCCGGCGCACTCACTTAGAAAATTTTAATACATAAAAACAAAACTGTCAAGGAAAAGATAAAGAGGAGGAATTATTATGAAAGACAAAAGAATAAGCACACATATATTAAAAGTATGTATAACAGGAATGATGGCAGCAGCAGTATTTATAGCGACATTTATAAACATACAAATACCACTGCCGGCAGGAGAAACGATGCTGCATTTAGGGAATGTGATGTGTATTCTTTCAGCGTATATTTTAGGGCCGATTTATGGAGGACTTTCTGCAGGTATAGGTTCGTTTTTATACGACTTGACAAACCCTCTTTATATAGACCACTGTATATTTACACTGGTGTTTAAATTTTTTATGGCGTTTATTTGTGGACTTATAGCAAACAGCAAAAAAAGAAAAGCTTATGATTTAAAGTTTAACGCATTAGCAGGAATAAGTGGAATGGTAACATATTTAATTCTGCATTTATCTGAAACCTTCATTCATAAGCTGCTTTTGGGAGTATCCGTTGAAGCTGTTGCTATATTGGTGGCTCAGAAATTTGTAGTATCCGGAATCAATGCAATTATAGCATTGATAATAGCAGTTCCGCTTGGTACATATATGAAAAAATTATTATCAAAGCAAAAGTTTTGGGTTGATTATTATGAGCAAAAGAAGTAGCGGTATGCCAAAGAGTATGGAAGGAAAGGTATGTGCAGCGATTAGTAAATACGCTATGATAGAAGATGGCGACAGAATAGCCATCGGAGTATCAGGCGGCAAAGATTCTGTATACCTTTTATATATGTTATCAAAGATCAGAAAATACTACAGGAAGAAATTTGATATACACGCGATTACCTTGGATCCGGTTTTTAATAATGAATCTATGGACTTAACAGATATAGAAGCTATGTGCAGAGAACTCAAGGTGGATTACACCGTACAGAGGTTTGATCTTGCAAAGTTGATATTTGAGCAAAGAAAAGAGAAGAATCCGTGTTCACTATGTTCTAAGATGCGAAGAGGAATACTTAATAACGAATCAAAGAGGATAGGCTGCAATAAAATAGCATTGGGTCATAATTATGATGATGTGATACAGACATTCTTTATGAATCTGTTTAGTTGCGGGAATATAGGATGTTTTTCACCGAAGTCATATTTATCAAGAAAAGATATATATATGATAAGACCGCTGATATTTTGTAAAGATGAAGAGATAAAACGAGCGGTGAAGAAAAATGGTTTGCCGATAAGCAAAAGCAAGTGCCCGATAGATAACAGTACAAACAGAGCCAAGACAGAAGAAGTTATAAAAAATTTAGAACGTCTATATCCTGATTTGCGAGCAAAGGTGATGGGAGCGTTACAAAGAGGGCATATAGATGGCTGGGGAATAAAGAATCAGGGAGCATAAAACATATTATGTTCCCTGATTTATTATACTCAAAAGCAAACGCATATAAAAAAATTGAGTATAAAAAAAGTATTTACAATAATGAAACAAATAATACAAAGAAAAATTTAGCAAAATTGTATATAAAAAAACAAACAGAATAAAAAACAACTATATATATTGCTAATTTTTAATAAAATACTTGAAAAACAAGTATATTTGTGATAAACTTGTAATCAAGTTGTTGCTAAATTGTAACAACTTTGATAAATATGACAATTTGTAAAAAAACTTATTAATCTTTGTTAAAAAATTAATGAATGTTTTAATTTTTATGTGGAGGTTTGATAATATGAGAAAAACAATTAAAAGAATGAAGAAGTCGTTATGTATATTTTTGAGTATGATTATAATGACATCAATGATAGCGATAGGAGGATTCAGTGCTTCTGCGGCATCAGCTTCAGGATTGGCTAGCTGGGCAATGAATGCTTACTATTCAGGCTGGGCCTATGTTTGGGGCGGATCATCTCCCGGAGGAGTAGACTGCTCAGGACTTATATATTCATATGTAGGCGGCGGTGCAAGAACATCAGAAGCTATGATAGGGGCTTCTCCGAGAACAGGTTCTATATCTTCTATACCTGAGATACCGGGTTTAGGTCTTTATAGCCCTGGTCACGTTGGAGTATATGTCGGCGGCGGAATGGCGGTTGACGCAAGAGGAACAGGCTATGGAGTATGTTATGACCCTGTTTCTTATATGAACTGGACACAATGGTTCTATGTTCCTGGTGTTGACTACGGCTCAGGCGGTGGCTCAGTTGCACCGGCACCAAAACCGGCACCGGCATCATCACAGCAAACACAGCCGCAAACAAGCACACAACAAAACAGTACAGCAGCTCCTGCACAAAACAATAACAACAATGCAGGATCAACACAAAACAATAACAACAATACAGGCTCAACACAGCAAAATTCTTCTACCGCAAGTAATGCAGTTGAAGTATTACCGGCAAAAGAGTATGTTCAAGTAGGTTCAACAGGTGTTGAGGTACAATCATTACAAACAAGACTCGGAGAGCTAAGATTCTACCAGGGAACAGACAGCGGATATTTTGGAACAGAAACAGAACAAGCATTAAAGAACTTCCAGGCTACCGCAGGACTTGATGCAACAGGAATCCTTGATGATGATACACTATATATGTTGTCATTAGATTCAGCTCCCGTATATTGCCCTCCTGTTTTCCACGTTGGTATGAGCTACACAGAGATAGGACAATTCAAAACAAAGCTTTCACAGCTTGAGTATCTACAAAATGGCGATACATCAAATGTATTTGATGAGCCGACAAAAGAAGCTGTAAAGTTGTTCCAAAAGGCTATGGACTTGCCTCAAACAGGTGAAGTTGATGAAGCAACACTTGCAGCAATTTATTCAGAGAATTGCGAAGCAAACCCATATGTACCTGAGTTACAAGCAGGTGCAACAGGTGAAAATGTAATGAATCTTCAAACAAGACTTACATCACTAAGATACATATTAGACGAAGATCAGGAGTATGATCCTGAAGGCGTATTCGGAGATGGAACAGTAGAGC